>CAZAPB010000006.1:1720-19840 GCA_964486835.1 uncultured Planctomycetia bacterium | reverse complement strand
GGTCTCCAAAACTCTATATTTTCCGGAATGTAATCTTTGCCCTTTTTTGTGAGACACGGGATTCCATTGAATTTTTTGGGAATGGCAAACTGATCGAATGGCAAGAGCCGGAAGTCGTTTCCATTTGCCACAAAAACCGCCGAAACATCGCCTTTATTAAAGTGGTCGACTTTTATATTCTGTGGAATTTTTATTCTATAGGCTATCACGAAGCCGGAACATGAGCTGGACCCCAGGAAACCAAATACGATAAGATTTTTTAGCGGAATCACTAAAATTAGAAGACAGACGGCCACTGTTGAAATTTTCAATCTCAAATTGCGAGAGGGCGCTAAAAAAAAAGCGATCAGGATGGCTCCAATGGCCCAACCGTAATGAAAAGACGAATTCATCAAGGTCGGTATCGCGCAAGAAATGGAAAACAATAGAAAATCAAACGTTCGCCGCCTCTCTAAAAAGCGCCGGAAGAAAAACAGAGAAAAAGTGATTGAAAAAAGACAGGGTGCTGTATAAATAACGAAATGTTCTAATTCAATACGTGAGGGTTGAAATATGTAGGACAATCCTATGATGAACGTGATCCACCGCGGCAGATTCAGCCGTTCGCAGAGCCAAATCAGAATGCCGAGCGCCAAAAAACTCAACCCGAAAGATAAGCTATAGAATAGCGGATAAAGCAGTCCCGGAAAAAATTTATAAACGCCTCCCAAAAAAAAATTGAAAAAAAGAGGCGGTTGGTAGTGGTTATATATCACGCATTCCCAAAAGGACTGCTTCATCCACTCAAAATCAAGGCATTGCATCAGAAGCTGAGCTTCTCGCGGAATATGAGGCGCCCGGAAGATGTCATAGTAAGGCCTGGCTGAATACGCTAAAAAAATGACCGCTAAAAAAGCAAAGAAACAAAAGTCTGCGTTAATTTTTTTATAAAAACTTTTTTGCAAAGGGGCCCCCGATAACGTTATTGTACTTCAAATAGCAGGCGGCTAGGGTATATTTTTAATTTGCCGGACCCATCTACCTGGCAATCAGTTCCGCCTGTCAAAAAATGAGAATAGCTGTGATATCAAAAAAATCTGCATGAAATGAATACCAATGGGACGTGGCCGTAGATGCTAAAAGTTTAAATTAACTAGGCACTTATTGATGATTTTGGACTGAGTCCGGCAAGGAATGCAGAATTACTCCAGTGCGCCCTGATAGCTTTCCTCAATCTCCACAATCACAAGGTCCGGTTTTGAAAGTTCGATCAAGCGATAGTCCAAAATACCCGGGGACCACCGCATTTTGGCGATATACCTGAAGTGATCCGATAAAAAAGGCATGACCGCATTGATGAAAGACTCATGAAAAATAATTATTTTTGGACTTTGTCTGGCGTATTCTTCAATATGCTTCAATGATAGAGGATTGAAACTAAACAGGATCTCCACATCCTCTAAATGCTCAGGAATTGCCATCATCCCGGCCAGGTTTCCGATGCCCTTGGTTTTCTCAGCCGTAACTTCATAATTGGAAAGTGAGAATGGCTCAAGACCCGGGTAGTAAGGGGCCAATTCCCTGACAATCGCTTGCGCGGCTAAAAAACCCCCAAAGCGGTTCCAATGATGATCTGTCTTATAGTACACCGGGTATTGACTTTTCGCGTTTCGAAGCTCGTCCCGCAGGTCCAGGATTTGCATTTTTGAACCGGATTTCTTTAAATATTCTATTAGTTGGTCTGTCCGTGTGTATGCCCGAGCTACCTTGATGTTATCCGGCATATACTCTGGATAAATTGTCGGCTTGTCAGGAGCGATGACGATCAGATAACGGATACCGCGCTCTTCAAGCCATTTTTTTTGGGCCTCGATATTCTTCCTGATGGCTTCAAGATTTTTTTGCGAATAAGAAACAAGGCCCCGGTAACTGGCGATCGGCACGCCGTCGGAGCACGCGTCTCCGTCGTAAAATAACCATCCATTTTTGCCGACAATGACCGATTTTATCGGAGACATATGAAATAATTTCAACCGGATCATGGCGTTCCAGTAAGTGAGGATATTGCGAAACCCAAAATTATCATTGAAATAGGACTCGTATTCCTGCGGAAATTTTAGGATCGAATCCAGACGCGTAAAATTCAGCGTAGGCATCTGGGCCATCACTCGTTTTTCGGTGGATTTGAATTTAGAGTTGCTGTGAATAAAAAGATCATCCAGCGTCGGCAAAAAAATAACTCCTAGAAAAAGAAATAAGACGACGATGTTAGCCCATTGTGGACGCTTCACAATAAATGAACCTTTCTCAAATCACGCGGTCCTTGTTTTAAAATTTAAAATAAATAAAGGGATTGTAAGTGCCAACCGCCAATAACATGGAAGAGGCCATAAAAATAGCCCCCAAAAATACTATTTCCAGGGTGGTGACAAAAAAATTGTTTTCGCGGATACGGCGGAAAATTGAAACTACCGGAGTTGTTCCGATAATTCCAAAAAAAAGCACCGCTACTACATCGCGTGTCAGGTACATAGCGGGATAGTACTTGATCCCGTTTCCGCCGGCAAAACCGGCGAGTGCTTTCAGATAGGCCCAGGCGTACGTAAGCGTTTCCGATCTAAAAAAAACCCAACCGATCATCACCACAAGCAAAGTATAAAAATGTCCTACAAAACCGCCGCGAGAGTCAAGGTATTGACCGAATTTCGAGCGTTCCACAATCAAAAAAGTCCCATGAAATATGCCCCAGACGATGAAGCTCCAGCTGGCCCCATGCCACAAACCGCATAGAAAAAATACCATCAAAAGATTGCCGTAAGTGCGGGCATTTCCATGGCGGTTGCCCCCAAGAGGAATATAGAGGTAATCTCTAAACCAATTGGTTAGAGAGATATGCCACCGTCGCCAAAACTCCCGGATCGAACGGGCAATGTACGGATAATTGAAATTCTCCAAAAACTCGAAACCAAACAGCTTCGCCAAGCCTATCGCCATATCCGAATAACCGGAAAAATCATAATAAATCTGAAGTGTGTAGCAAATAAGCCCCAGCCACGACAGGCCCGGAGTCAATTGCGCGACTTTTATCGCAAATATATTATCTGCCACGGCTCCCAGCGTATTGGCGATCAGCACTTTTTTGCCCAGGCCTATGACAAAACGTCGTACACCGTCGGCAAACTGCCCGAGACTGACGGAGCGTTTGACGATCTGGTCCGCCAGATCATGATAACGGATGATGGGCCCGGCGATCAGCTGTGGAAAAAGTGAAAGGTAAAGAGCGACCGCAGCTGGGTTTTTTTGGCACGGGGAGGTCTTGCGATAGACATCGATGACGTAGGACAACGCGTGAAACGTGATAAACGAGATCCCGATCGGAAGATGCACCGGCGCCAGATGGATAACCCAGGAAGATCCCGCTGATTTAAATAAAGCGTTTAAGTTATCCGCCAGGAAATTGGAATATTTAAAAAAGACAAGTAATCCCAGATTTGCTGAAACCGCCAGGATCAGAACAAGCTTGGCGTTATGGGCAGAGCTCTTTTCTTCTCGCGGGCGCTGTACGTGATCGATCACCAGTGCGAAAATATAATTTAAAACCATTGAAGCCATCATCAAAAGAACATACATTTTTTCGCCCCAAGCGTAAAAAAGAAGACTGGCGACTAAAAGAAGATAATTTCTGAGGGCAGGTCCAGCTAAAAAATATAACAATAAGACCAAGGGAAGAAAAAGGAACAGAAAAATAGGCGAGCTAAAGACCATGCAAAAATGACTCCGTACGTTTTATGCCCGGCTCTGATCGATGCCAGACTGCTTCGTGATTTTGTAGACCTAGAATATCAGACGATGGAGGCGGAAGACTAATAAAAAGATTAAGGATTGTTGACGCCGGACCACGGGGAACACAGGCCCATGAGGGGGATCTACAAAGCTTGCTTGAGGTCATCTTTCATAGATGCCCCCATTATTCTTTTAATGACTTAAGTGTATGGCTTGCAAGCTGTTTTGATACTAGATAAGCTTATCCAAGCGTTGCGTTAGAGACTTGAATTTAGCGCCTGCTCCAATCAACCCAAAGGGACATGTTTATAGATGAATGGCATCAATGGGAAAATCTATTGCAGGGGGAAGTCGGGAGTTGTAAAATCAAGCTCTGTTTTCAAAAGGTCTGTTTTTTAAAAGGGAGGAAGAAGCTATGTCAGTGGGAACATCAGAATGTAAATGCTTGCAGGTAGGTCAGAAGGTTTCCGATTTCGCGTGTCAGGCCCTCATGGGCGATGGCAGTTTCAAAGAAGTGAGACTTTCCGATTATAAGGGAAAATGGGTGGTAGTATTTTTCTACCCGCTTGATTTTACTTTTGTTTGTCCGACGGAGATTCAGGGCTTCAATCGTAATTATGAGGCATTCAAAAAACTGGGTGCGGATGTTATTGGGGCCAGCACAGACAGCGTTTATTCCCATCAGGCCTGGAGCAATCACGAACTGGGCAAGGTGCAGTTTCCGATCCTTGGCGACACCAGCCATCAGGTTGCGCGTAATTTTAATGTGCTTATCGAGGACAAGGGCATCGCGCTGCGAGGGACCTTTATTATCGATCCCAACGGTATTTTGAAATCGGCCGTTGTTAACGATGTGTCTGTCGGAAGAAGTGTTGAAGAAACGCTCAGAACAATTCAGGCGCTACAGACCGGAAAATTGACCGGGTGCGGCTGGAAGCCCGGGGAGAAAACACTAAGCTAGATTTCTGTGTCCGCGGGGCCTGTCGCTACGACAGCCCATCGCGTCCTTGTGTCTATTCAGGGAGTTTTCACCAGAGGCGGATCCGCCTATTGGCGGACGCTCCGGGGCGGGATGGGTGCCCCTCTGCGCGCCACCTGCGGAAGTCTATGTCCTAGGTTGACCATTTATGGTAATAAAAAATAAAAAAAAGCAAAAAGCCATTCAGATAGTCCGCATACTTCGTGATAATGGTTATGAAGCCTACTTTGTCGGCGGATCTGTCAGAGACCTGCTCTTAAAAAAACACCCCAAAGATTTTGACATTGCCACCAACGGCCTGCCGGAGCGTATCCAGAAAATATTCCCTCATACTATCCCGGTCGGCGCGAAGTTTGGTGTGATAGTCGTGGTGCACGGGGGGGAGAATTTTGAAGTAGCGACTTTCCGCGCGGATAAAGGCTATCAAGACGGTCGCCATCCCAGCGCGATTGAATTTACCTGCGCCAAAGAGGACGCTGTGCGTCGTGATTTTACCGTCAACGGCCTTTTTTATGACCCGCTCTCAAAGCAAGTCCATGATTGGGTCGGCGGAAAAAAAGACCTTAAGAAAAAGGTCATTCGAGCGATCGGGGACCCGATGCAGCGGTTTAATGAGGACAAACTGCGCATGTTGCGGGCCGTGCGTTTCGCAGCCACGCTGGGTTTTAAGATCGACCCAAAAACTTTCGCGGCGGTAAAAAAACTCTGCCACAAGATTCATGAGGTAAGCCAGGAGCGCATCCGGGATGAGTTGCAGAAAATATTTACCGGAGCCGATCCCGCCGCCGGACTTACGCTGTTGGATAGAAGCGGTCTATTAAAGGAAGTTTTGCCAGAGGTTCATCGGATGAAGGGGGTGGCGCAACCCCGGCGATTTCATCCCGAGGGAGACGTTTTCAAGCATACCCTGCTTCTTTTAAGACAGCTAAAAAAGGCCGATGCCGTGCTGGCGTTCGGATGCCTTCTCCACGATGTGGGAAAGCCCCTGACATTCAAGCGCGCTGATCGTATCCGTTTTAACGGACACGATGTTGTGGGCGCCAGAGTGACCGACCATATTCTGACACGCCTTCGCTTTCCGAATGATCTGAAGGAAAAAGTAGTAGCCTGCGTGGATGGCCATATGCGTTTTAAGGATGTGAAAGCAATGCGCGAAAGTACTTTGAAAAAATTGTTCCAGCGCGCAACTTTTGTAACCGAGCTTGAACAGCACCGCATCGATTGCTTGGCAAGCCATGGGGATCTTTCGAACTGGATGTTTCTCAAAAAAAAGATCAGAGAGTTTTCAGCCGAAGAGATCAAACCGGTTCCGCTCTTGAATGGTCGCGATCTTTTGCAGATGGGTTATTTTGAGGGGCCGCGGGTTGGTCAGATTCTCAGGGCACTCGAGGAGGCTCAGCTGGAAAGAAAAGTCCGCACCAGGGAAGAAGCGGTTGAGTTTGTACGCAATTTGTAGCCAAGAACAGTCCCCGAAGCAAGGTCATTCAGGTGTAAAATAGCCCTCCGCAAGCATTTGTTAATTTTGATAAAAATTATTGTAAATATTATAATCCTTGTGGTATACTTAAATTCAATAAGAATAAGAGGCAGTTAAAATAACGTATATTTTTTAAAAAAAAGAAGGAAAATGAAATGGTTGATGAGAAGAGACCTCAGCGCACGCAGATAATGACATTGAAAGAAGTAGCCAAATACCTCGGAGTTCACTCGATGACCGTTTATCGGCTACTTAAGGAAAAAAAGCTCCCCGGTTTTAAGGTTGGCGGCCAGTGGCGCACCAAGAAAGAAGTGCTTGATAATTATTTGCTCAAAGAAATAGACAGAAGCGGTGAGGTCAGGAAAAAATAAGTTTCTAAGGTTTAGTTTGGGTGATCTCTAAAAATGGCTAATAAAAAGATACTCGTTGTAGACGACGATAAGAATTTCAATCAGTTGCTACGAGATTATTTTAAGGTTTTTGGATACGAGGTAAAGGTCGCCGAGAATTGCGATGACGGGCTCGAAGTATTCAAGAGGTATAAGCCGCGCGTAGTTCTGTTGGATTTTAATATGCCTTTGATCTCTGGTGAAAAATTTCTACCGGTGCTTCAGGGGCTGGATCCTATGGTGCGGGCGATCGTGATCAGCGGGTGCATCGAGGAGGAGGTTGAGGAGAAGTTCCGCGGTCTTGGTTATTTTGCTTTTTTTGAAAAAGGGACTCTTTCTCTGGAAACTCTCAGGAACAAGGTTGATGAAGCGCTGAACTATTAAGCGCTCTCTTTTTTTGCGGTATTATGCTGTCAGCGGATTTTATAGTGCTGAAATATCCCCCTGTATGCGTTATATATCCCTAGTAATTAGACAGACAGACATAAATGTAATCAAACGAATAGCAAAATAAGATTCTAGGCTGATCGCAAGAGAACTTTTGCGATGTGTGCGCGAGTGATGTTCTTTGGCGAGCGCGCGGTTTTGGTAATGAGCAAATAAGGCACGATTTTTATCTATATTTCCCAGAGGCTAGGGTAGGAAATAGTGCGGGCCTGAGGAATTTGAATAGCTTGTAGACGCTATCAGTGGATATGCCGGACTGGCAGTTCGGGATATGCGACAATTGCCGTTTCTTAAATTGAGAAGCCGATCTGTACAAGAGCCCATAAAATGGTTTTTGCGGCCGCCTAGAGACCTTTTCGGGTAAATTATTGATAGAGAATCAGTTCATATTTAGGTATGTATATTTCTGATAATCTTTCGTTGATTCATAACATGTTTAATTCCAATTAGTTGTAGCACATAAAAAAGTAACAAACTGAGTAAAATTGATAAAGAATACTTAATTAAGTTGACAATAGCTAATTTTTGCATTATACTTTGATTAAATTAGTAGTTAGCTTATTTAAGGAGGGGTTATATGAATACCAATGGGGCCAGGCCAGAAGATTCGGCTGAAGCCAAAAGGCCTGAACGAACGCAGATCATGACAACCAAAGAAGTCGCGAAATATCTTGGAGTACACGAGATGACGGTGTACCGCTGGCTGAAAAAAGAGGTTTTGCCCGGCTTTAAAATAGGCGGAAGATGGCGCTCTAAAAAGGATCTTTTGGATGCCTATCTTGTCAGGCAGATGGAAGCAAGATGATCTGTAGGATCGATGAGACTGGATGAACGAAGAATGGCTGATTGACGGTTACAATCTGTTGTATTATATATGCGCCCAAAAGGATAGGGCGTTGCCTTGCAATAAGAATGCGCTGACTTCTGTGTTGGCAGGCATGGCTTCCGCAAAAAAGCAGAGCATTGTCTTGGTGCTTGATGGAGTGGGGAGCGCTGAAGAACTTGAGATATATCAAGCACCTTATTTTCGGGCGGAGTACTCACAAAAAGTATCCGCCGATCACTTTATCGAGAGACATCTCTATCTAAATAAATCTCTATGCTCATTTCTCGTTGTTACGGATGACCGGACGATTTCCTCGGTAGCGCGCGGTTCCGGGGCCAGGGTCTTGAAAAATTCCCAGTTTCTTGAGATGATCAGAACAGTGCGGCAGGAAAGTGATATGATTCTGTTCAAGGAGAAGACGAGGCAGTACGGATTTAACCGTCCTTTCGACGAAAAACTCAAGGATAAAGGTTTATAACAGCGTGATTCCACAAGTATTCCTAAAAAAACCTCCCAAGGGATTACTGCGCTCAGGGCATCCTTGGATCTATCAGGATCAGTTGAATTTGGACGGCGTTGAGATTCCCTCCGGAACCCTGGTTGACGTGATGACCGATCGAGGGCGCTTTATCGGTAGGGGGTATTTTAATGTGCGCTCACAGATCGCCGCGCGTCTTTTAACGCGTCAAGATGAGCCGATCGATGTAAATTTTTTTCGGGTAAGAATCGAGCGAGCCTTGTTGCTTCGAGAGCGCCTGGTGCGCGATACCAACGCGATGCGTCGTGTGTCCAGCGAGGCGGATGGCTTGCCGGGGCTTATTGTTGACCGGTATGATCAGGTGCTGGTTGCCCAATTCCTGACAGCCGGAATGGAGTGCTTGAGAGGCCCTATCCTGGAAGCTTTGGCGGGAGTGTTGCGTCCTCAGGGAATTTACGAGCGCAGTGATTCATCGTCACGGCTCGCCGAAGGTTTGCAGGAGAAAAAGGGCTGGATCGAAAAAAGCTGTGGTGACTCGGCGGTGGTTTATGAGAAGGACATAGAGTATCTGGTGGAGTTTGGGGAAGGCCACAAGACCGGGCTCTATCTCGATCAAAGGGAGAGTAGATTTTTTTTAAGGCAGATGGGCATTCGGGGGCGAGTGCTGGATGCTTTTTGCTATGAGGGCGGCTTTGGTTTGCATTTGGCGCGTGCGGGCGCACGGGTGATCGGGGTGGATGTTCAAAGCTCTAACCTGGCGCGTGCTCTGCTTCACCGAAAAAGGAATTCGATTCCCGAGGAAAATCTTTGTTTTAAAGAGGCTAATGTATTTGAGGAACTCAAAGAACTTGAAAAAAAAGGGGATAAATTTGAGTTGGTGATATTGGACCCGCCCTCATTTGCCAAGAACAAAGCCTCTCTCGAAGGCGCTTTATCCGGTTTTAAAGAGATCTCGCTTCGTGGAATGAGAATATTAGAGAAGGACGGACTTTTGGCGATCTTCTCCTGTTCGTACCACGCGGATGAGCAGCGCCTAATGCACGTCGCGCTCCAGGCCGCCTCGGATACGCGAAAAGAGCTGAGGCTTTTACATCGATTCAGTCAATCGGCTGATCATCCGATAAATCCCGCTATACCCGAAACTCATTACCTGAAGGGTTTTTTGTTTCAGGTTTCCTGATATCTTGAGGGCATCGAGTTTTCAAATTCGCTAAAGTTTGTTATACTGAATTTCATGATAAAAAAATTACTGATCCTAGGGGTTCTATTTTCGTGCCAGCTGGTTATATTGCCGTCCGTGCACTCTTTTACGCGCGCGGGATTTGATGCGCCCGAGAGTTTTATCGCGGACCCCGAAACGGGCGCTTACTATGTGTCCAATGTCAACGGCGTCCCGATGTCTAAGGATGGGAACGGGTATATTTCCAAGATAAGCGCTAACGGGAATGTGGTTATCCAAAAATTTATCGGTGGCGGCGCAGAACCCCTGCTCAATGCTCCCAAGGGGATGGCTGTGGTAGGCCAGGAATTGTGGGTAACCGATATCGATGTGGTGAGGGTATTTAACAAACAGACCGCAAAATTCATCCGAACAATCATTTTTTCAGAATTCAGGCCAAGGTTTTTGAACGATCTGACGGCAGATAGTAATGGCAGGGTATATGTAAGCGATATGCTGTCTGACCAGATACTGATGATCGATCCGGTAAATAAATTCCGTGTATCTTTGTTTTGCCGCGGCGCTGAGTTAGGCAACCCCAATGGGCTTGTTATTAATCCCAAGACACGAAGTTTGATGAGTGCCGGATTTAAATCGGGCGAGATTCTTGAGATAGACCGTCAGGGGAAAATTCACTGTATAAAAAGAGGTTTACGAGCGTTGGATGGGATCGACTACGATATCAACGGCAATCTTTACGTTTCAAGTTTTGAAAAAGGCGAGATCTACAAGATTCCGATGTTTGGCCGCGGCACCTTGTCAATATTTCAAAGCGGTTTGACGACGCCAGCGGACATTTCCTGCAACCGCCGGGCCGGTGAACTGCTGATCCCTTCGATGACGGGCAACACGATCACTACCTTGTTTCTCTCAGAGAAAAAAAACGCGGAAGCTGTTAGCTGATCAGACTAACGGAAGCTCCATCGCAATAGCCTGTTGGGCCAGCTCAATAAAAAATCCCGGGTAGATCCCGATGAGCACCAAAGCCGCAAGCAGGAAGAATCCTGTGATCCGGAGAGTGGGTGACACGGTTATCGGTCCCTTGATCATGGGTTTGCCCAGATAGGCGTGTTTGACCAGTGTCAGATAGTAGAAAAGGGAAGCAACGCTGTTCAGCACCGCCCAGAGCACCAGGAACCAGTGGCCCGTTTCCATTGCGGCAGAAAAAAGAATCCATTTGCCCGTAAAACCTATAAGCGGAGGGATGCCCGCCAGCGACAAAAGGCTCAAAAGCAGTATCAGCGCAAGGAAAGGCGAGCGATCGGCCAGACCGTCAAAATCGGATATCTGCGGATTGTCGTGATTGATGGACTTGGCGACAAGCAGTGTTACCAGGAACGCCGCTGAATTCATGATCACGTAGGCAAACGCATAGAAGGTAGCGGAGGCGTAGCCTTCCGATGTGCCTGAAAGAAGGCCTAACAGGATGTAACCCGCTTGGGCAATGCTGGAGTAGGCCAAAAGCCGCTTAACATCTTTTTGCAATAGTGCCGCTGTGTTGCCCAATGTCATGGAAATAAAAGCCAGCACACCCAGTAAAGAGGAGAAGCTCGCCGGCATTCCTGAAAGCATGCACAGCCTGATCAGGATCGCGACGGCCGCCGCTTTCGATGCCGTTGCGATATAGTTCACTGATGGCGTGGAGGCGCTCTCGTAAACGTCCGGCGCCCAGAATTGCATCGGAAAAGCGGAAAGTTTAAATAAAAATGAAAGAGAAAATAAGGCTGTCCCCAAAAGGAACACCGGCTGGGCCGAGAGCACAGGCAGATTCTTCATCATCGTCTCGATCGAAGTTGTTCCCGCAAATCCCATCATCAGGCTAAGACCCCACAGAGCGATGCCGCTGGCTGTAGCGCCCAAGAGAAGATATTTGACGCTGGATTCGGCGCTTCGTTGGCCGGGCTTCATCGCCGCCAAAAGATACAAGGAGTAAGCGGAAAGCTCTAGCGCCACAAAAAGGGAAAGAATATCGACGGCGCTTGCGACCATCATCATCCCCAGAGCGCATGTGGTGATGAAAATGTACGTTTCGGTGAGACGGTTGGCGGGAACAGCGCTCCATTCGCGAGAAAAAAGACAGGTCAAAAGAACAGCTAGCGCGAGTACACATTTAAAGCCTTGCGAAAATAAATCAACGCGGTATGTGCCGAAGAACAGCGTGCCATGTTGGTGAAGCACTATCAGGCAGGCTCCTAAAACGGAAAAAGACGCGGTTATCATCAGATTGGATAGAGTTTTTTTAGAAACCTGTTCCTTGGCAAGTGTCATGCACAGCAGTATGACAGTCAAAATTGACAATGTGATTTCAGGAAGAAAAAGAATGCTCATATTAGCGGCCTCAATAGATTAGCGGTCCAAGCAGAGACCATGTTGATAAAAATCTGAGGGAAGAGTCCAAAAAATATCAGTGAGCCAACCAAGATGGCTCGCGGAATAAATTGAAAAAAACTGATGTCGTGAAGATGCTCTCCCGCCGGGCTTAACGAACCGTAGAATACCTTTTGTGCGGCGGTAAGCACATAATAAGCCGTCACCAGGAGCGCTATGATGGAGATCGTCCCGATGACCGGATAGGTGCTGACCGCCGCGATCGTGACCAGAAGCACGAAACTGCCCATACCCGGAAGTCCCAGGCCGCATAATCCGGCAATAATGAAAAAAGACGAGATCACGGGTGCTTTTTTTGACAACCCACTCAGGTCGGAGACCATGCGCGTATGGCACTGATCGTAAATGTGACCTACGCAGGCAAAAAAGAGGGCTGTCATGATGCCATGTGAGAACATCTGGAATATTGCGCCGTTGAATCCTATGGGGGTCATGGTGGAGATGCCCAAAAGCACTATTCCCATATGACTGACGCTTGAATAGCCTATGATGTATTTGAGGTCTTTCTGTTTGGTAGCGACAAATGCGCCGTAAACAATATTGCAGAGCGACAGACCTGCGATAAGGCCCGCCCAGTGCCTTGCGCCCTCAGGTAGCAGATAGATGGCAACTCTTAACATCCCGTAAGCGCCCAATTTCATCAGCACACCCGCGTGCAGCATGCTTGCGGCGGTTGGCGCTGCGACGTGTCCGGCCGGTGACCACACGTGAAAAGGAAAGCACGCTGCCAAAACGCCAAAACCTATGAAAAGCGCTAAAAAGAGTACGCTCTGGGTTTGGGATGAGAAGTGAACGTTTTGTTTTAATGATATCAGATCAAAGGTGTGCGCACCCGGCAGAGCGTACATATACAGAAAGCACGCGAACATCAGCGCACTGCCCAAGAGCAGATAAAGCGTGAGTTTCATCGCGGCATATTCTTTGTCGGTAGAACCCCAGACGACGATCAAAAGATACATTGGGATGACCGCGATCTCATAAAAGAGGAAGAAAAAGAAAAGATTGGTTGTCATAAATACTCCGAAAACACCCGCCACCAGTAACAAAAGATTCGCGAAGAAGTCTTTGACGCGGTAGGTCACCGTCCAGGAGACCATTACACCGCAGACAATGACGATGGCGGTCAGAAGAAGCATGGTGACGTTGAGGCCGTCCACCCCGTTGGAGTAGTGGATGCCGTAGCTTTTGATCCACTCGATATGCTCCACGAATTGGAAAGCGGGGTTTTTACCGTCAAAATGCCAGCAGAGAATAAGCGCCAGCGCCAGGCTCGCCAGCGAGCTTATCAGCGCGATCAGACGTATCAGGTTTTCCTGCGCGCGCGGTGTCAACAGGATCAGGAAAAGCCCGACAACAGGGCATAAAAGCATGGACGAGAGTATCGGAAAGCCCATATTAGAACGCTCCTCCTGATTTTAACAGCCACATTGCTATCAGGATAACGGTGGTGATGGCCCAGGAAAGATAATCCTGCAGGAGGCCATTTTGTATCCCGGAAGAAATTTTACCCAGGTCAAGGACGCGGTAGGCAGTGCCGTTTACCATTACATCGTTGACAAAATTGTGGTCAAACCAAGCGAATGCTGATGAGATGCGCATGCCCACCTTTTTGGTTAAAAACTCGTACATATCGTCGATAAAGAATTTTCTTTCGAGGATGGTCCTAACAGGTCCGCGTCCCATCTGCAGTCTTTTTTCCGCACTCTGAGGATCTCGGAAGAAGAAATAAGCCAGTCCTGCGCCTCCTATGATCAGCGCCGAGGTTGTGACAAGGATTTCTATGTTGATAGATGCTTCTTCGCCGCCTAGCCATATCAAAAGCTTTGAGCCGCACCACGAGGTGGCCATAAAACCGGCGATCAGGGATAAAATTGCCAGCGATGCCAGAGGAAGCACGCGGCATATCTCGAGAATGACGCTATTGTGTTGATTTTGTCCCTGATGCGCATGGGAGTGTTTATCCTCGGTTTTGGAAAATAGCAGTACAAAGAAAAGGCGGAACGAATAGTAGACGGTCAAAAAGCTGACAAAGATGGCGACCGCATAAAAGATCGGGTGATGGTGTCTCAATGTTTCAAGGATCAAGTCCTTGCTGAAAAAACCGCTGAACGGGAATATTCCACAAAGAGAAAAAAGGCCGACCAAAAGCGAGGTCATCGCCACCTTGTCATATTTGCCGCCGCGCTTTGCTATCTCCCAGATATCGTTGGAATGAAAGTGATGAATGAGGACACCGCTGGTGAGGAACAATAACGATTTGAAAAAAGCGTGAGTTGTGAGATGGAGCATGCCAGCCGCAGTGGATCCTGCGCCGATGGCCATGACCATCAGACCGAGCTGGCTCACTGTCGAGTAAGCCAGAATCTTTTTTATATCGCGCTGGATGGTCGCCAGCGCGGCGCCTGTGAATGCCGTCAGAGCGCCGATGGTCAAGATGAAAAAAAGCGCGGATTCTGATGAGCCAAAAAGGCCGAAGGTTCTGGCAAGCAGGAAGACACCTGCGGCGACCATGGTTGCCGAATGGATCAGCGCGCTGACTGGTGTTGGGCCCTCCATCGCGTCCGGCAACCACGCGTGGAAAGGGAACTGAGCGGATTTTCCCATCACACCCAAAAAAACAAGGATACTGATGATGGTCAATGTGCCGGCGGGTAAAAGTTGTTTTAAGAACTCATGGTTCAGATCAGTGAAGTTTAGCGTCCCCGTCAGGATAAAGAGCGCGACAATGCCCAGATAGAATCCCAGATCAGCGAGCCGGTTGAGCACGAACGCCTTGCGCGCGGCGGTGACAGCGCTTTGTTTTTCATACCAGAAACCGATCAGAAGGTAGGAAGTGAGGCCGACGAGCTCCCAAAACATAAAAGTTTGCAGAAGATTTGTTGAGAGGACGAGTCCCGTCATAGAAAAGGCAAAGAAGCTCAGGAAACCAAAATAACGCGCGCGCGCCTTATCCTCGGCCATGTAGTAATAAGAGAAAACTTGGACAAAGAAAGTGATAACGGTGACCATGGTGATCATCAGCAAATTCAGCCGGTCGACAAGAAAGCCGATGTTGAGTGTGTAGTCGCTGATAGTGACAAATGGCCACAGTGAATGCTCGGCAACTTTGAGCCACGGATAAATGTACTGATGCGGGAGGCTGACGCCGTCTGAGTTGATGGCAAAAAGCCAACCCGCAGAAAGCGCCGCTACCAACGAGAATGTGATGGCGATGGCCGGCGCGACGCGCCGCGCCGGTCTGGGCAAGAGCTGGATGCAAAGGAACGCCGCTAGGGGAGCGATCTGGATGGTCCAGAGAAGGCTAAGTTCGGTCATCCTCGCAGGTCCTTTGCTTTTTCGATATTGATCGAACCTTTTCGGTGGTAGAGCCACAGGATCAGCGACAGCGCGATACATACTTCCGCCGCGGCCAGCGCGATGATGAAGATCACAAATACCTGGCCCAGAGCCTTGTCCGTGAACACGAAGCGGTTGAATGCCATAAAATTGATGCTGGCCGAATTGAGGATAAGTTCTAGCGCGATAAGGAACGCGACCAGGTTGCGCCGCGTGAGCACCCCGTAGATACCGATGGAAAACAGTGCGGCTGAGATCAGAAGGTAGCTTGAGAGAGACTGGCTCATTCAGTGTTTTCCTTTGATCCCGAGATCACCAATGCGCCGATGATTGCGATGAGGAGAATGAGGGATATGACCTCAAACGGAAGCGCTTGGGTGGTCAAGAGGGTTCTTCCTAAGTGATGAAGGGAATAGTCGCCTTCCTGTGTACCTAAGGGCCATGCGGCGCCGAGAAGTGTTTTGGCTAGCACCGCAAAAAGAAGCACCGCCAAAGTGCCTGATCGCAGTATCTTCCTCCGTGAGCGCCGCTCCGGCATTTTCTTTATGGACTGGGAGAGCATGATAGCGAAAATAATGGCGATCGAGATAGCGCCAATGTAGACGATGATCTCAATGATGGCCAGGAACTCGGCGTTAAGAAAGATAAATATGGCTGACACGCCGAACAAGCAGAGGATCAGAGAGAGAGCGTTGTAAAAGATGTTTTTCAGACAGACTGCCATCAGCGCGCTGATCAGAGTCATGAGTGCAATGGCAATGAAGACGATGTCGGCAAGAATCATGAGGTGGTGATTCCCCCTTGTTTTGTTTTGGGCGTCGTAGGGGTGATCGTTTCAGAGCCGGCGAGAGGTATTTTGGTCAGCGGCGTGCCTGCCCGGTGGAAAGGCCCCAGAAGATCCATCACCAGGTCTTTTTGAGTCAAAGAAACTACGTCATAATTAGGATCGTCATGACATAAAGCATCAGTAGGGCAGACGTTGATACAGAGACTGCAGAGACTGCAGAGCATGTAATCGACCCTGAAGTCTGTTAGCACACGCTTTCCATTCACAGCGCTTTTTCCGGCTGTCAGAGACATGCAACGGGAGGGACAGGTCTTGATACAGGCATTGCAGGCGATGCAAAGATGATCCTGGGACTTTTTATCCACAACGAATGCGATGGGGCCTTTAAAGTATTTGATCGCGATGCGCTCTTTGGGGTAGATGACAGTCACCGGTTTTTTGAATGCATAGCGCAAAGTGACCGCCATACCGTTGACCAAACTGATGCAACCATTGAAAATGTCCTTGAGGTAGATGATCATAAAAAGTATTTCTGCAACTGAATCCACAGCGCAGTAAGAAATACATTTGCCATCGCGATCGGGATCAGCACTTTCCATGCCAGGCTCATCAACTGGTCACTGCGCAGTCTTGGAAATGTCCACCGTATCCACATGATTACCAACACAAGAAAATACGTTTTTAGCAATAACCATAGGGGCCCCGGCAGAAAAGGTCCGTGCCAGCCGCCGAGAAATAGAGACGCCGCGATCGCCGATGAAATAAAGATAGCCGTGTATTCTCCCAGAAAAAAAAGAGCAAAGCGTATCCCCGAATATTCGGTGTGAAAACCGGCCACCAGCTCTGATTCGGCTTCGGGAATATCAAATGGCGCGAGGTTGGCCTCGGCCAGTGAAGCCGTGAGAAAGATCACGAAGGCGAAGAACTGGAAAGTGCCCGCAAACCATATTTTATTTTGATAGGCCACAATCTCGGTCAGTTTGAGGCTACCGGTGATCAGCACGACTCCCATTGTGGAAAGAAGCAGAGGGATCTCATAGGAGATATTCTGCGCGACCGCTCGCATAGAGCCCAAGAGCGCGTACTTGCTGTTGGACGACCAGCCGGCGATGAAGATGCCGATAAAGCTGATGTTGGTCAGAGAGAAAATAAAAAGAAGTCCGACGTTGAGGTCACGTATCACAAAATTCCGGGAAATAGGCATTGCGATAAATGCAGCCACGACGGGGGCGAACACGAGGATCGGCGCCAACCAATAAATAAACTTATCAGCCTCTTTTGGCCAGACGAGCTCTTTGCTCAGGAGTTTGATTGCGTCGGCCAGTGTCTGCAAAAGTCCATGCGGGCCGACATGAAGGGGCCCCCGGCGCAGTTGAATACGCGCCGAGACTTTGCGCTCCATCCACACCAAAAAGAGCGCATTGACCGATACAAAAATCACAATAATGACCCCATAAGCGAGGATCGTTAAAAACTGATCGAGTATAAAATGGCCGGTGAATGTCATCAGCGGTCGATCTCCGGTAGAACAATATCGGTGCTTCCGAGAACCGCGATCACGTCGGAGACAAGACAGCCCGGCAGGATCGCAATAATCGAGTTGAGATTTGAGAATGAGGGCGTACGAAGACGCATTCGGTAGGGGTTGATCGAACCGTCGCTTACAAGATGAATGCCAAATGAGCCCCGCGGTGATTCAACCGCTGAATAATACTCGCCCTTAGGCACGCGCTTGGGAAGTTTGTCCGATCTATATTCGCCTGCCGGAATATTGTCAATGAGCTGTTCAACAATTTTCATGCTCTCCGTCATTTCTTTGATGCGCACGAGGTAGCGGGAAAAAACGTCGCCGTCCTGAAGCACCGGGATATTAAAATCCAACTGCGGGTACAGCGAATAAGGTTCATCGCGGCGCAAATCGTACGGGATGCCGGAGGCGCGCAACGCGGGTCCTGTTACTCCATAGGCCAACGCTGTTTCTTTTGAAAGGATTCCCAAATCGCGGGTACGGTGCATGAAGATGATATTCTTG
>CAZAPB010000006.1:0-1710 GCA_964486835.1 uncultured Planctomycetia bacterium | reverse complement strand
CACAAGTGTCTGATAGTCACGCAAGCGGCTTTTGAATTGGGGGAGGAAGCTTTTGACGGCCGGCTTGAATTCAACGGGAATGTCTCTGTCGACACCGCCGAAGCGGAAATAATTGTAAGTCAGCCGCTCACCGGTGACCATCTCAAGGATATCAAGAAATTTCTCCCGGTCATCAAAACAATAGAAAAAGGGCGTGAATGCCCCCAGGTCCAAAAGAAAGGTTCCCATCCACAAAAGATGACTGGTGATGCGGTTGAGCTCGGTAGTCAGCACGCGAATATATTCGGCCCGGGGCGGGACAGTAACCCCCAGTGTTTTTTCGATCAGGAGCGCGTAACCAAAGTTGTAGCTCATCGCGCCGACGTAATCGATGCGGCCGAAGTTGGGCCAGCAGGCCTGGTAATTTTGTATCTCCATCATTTTTTCATGATGACGGTGTGAGTAACCGATGACCGGTTCGACGTCGATGACGCGTTCTCCGTCCAAATGAAGCAGAAGACGAAGAACTCCGTGTGTGCTTGGATGCTGAGGTCCCATGTTGAGGTAGTAGTGGCGTTTGTTCTGCTTGGCACTCTGCGGATAGGTGATTTCAAAACCCTTTTTGTACTCGCCGATCAGCTCGAGGCTCTCTTTAACGTCCGAGCCTTTGGGCTCACCTTTGAATTTTTTTAGAAGCGGGTTGGTTCTTGAGCTTTCAGGCATAAGCAGGCGTTTGAGAGAGGGGTGTCCTTCGAAGACAACGCCGAACATTTCATGCACCTCCCTCTCAAACCAGTTAGCGGATGCGTATACCGAAGAGATGCTTGGGGCCGATGTGACGTTTGAATCCGCTTGTTTAGGGGCTAGAATTTTGACACATGAGCGCTGTGCAGGTCCCCAGTGATTGAAATGATAGACAAGTTCAATGCACTCCGCGAAATCCACCGCCGTCAGCGATTCAAGAAAATAACCGCGGGCCAGAAACTCCCCGGCAACATCCCTTAGTATGCTTTGGGGAATAAGCGTTTCAAAAAGAATGCCCTCGGTTTTTATGTTCTTATCCGTGAATTCCTCAGGCTTGACTGCTTCAAGAATCCAGGATTTTATGTTCTGACAAGAAATGGTCTGCATAACTCAGTCTGCTACCGTTGGCGCGGAGGCGGCCGTAGCCGGTGGAGGTGCCGGCGGCGTTGACTTTTTTCTGAATTCGGCGCGCGATAGCGCATTTTTATATTCAGCGGGCCGCGCGTCCTGGGAGTCGTTGATCGCCGCGGGTGACATCGCTCCCTGCGTCTCTCCCTTTTTTATTTGATTTTGTAACTCGATGATTCCTGCGATAAGCGCTTCGGGGCGGGGAGGACAGCCCGGAACGTATACATTCACCGGAATGATCTTATCAATTCCTTCGAGGATGCCATACTGGCCCGGATATTTGAATGGACCTCCTCCGGTGGCGCAGCCTCCCAGCGCGATTACGTATTTAGGGGAAGGCATCTGGTCATACAGAGTCTTGATGCAAGGCACCATTTTCCGCGAGATAGTCCCGGCGACGATCATCAGGTCCGCCTGACGCGGTGAGGGGCGAAACACACCGAAACCGAAGCGGTCCATATCAAAGCGTGCGGCACCTGCGGCCATGAGCTCAATTGCGCAACAGGCCAGGCCGAATGTCAGCGGCCACAACGAGTTCGCGCGCGCGAGATTGAGGACATCTTCGACGCGGAAGAGATT
>CAZAPB010000005.1:5653-24925 GCA_964486835.1 uncultured Planctomycetia bacterium | reverse complement strand
GCCCTCCGCGCGCCGATGGAAAGCCTGACCGAGGTGATCGGATATCTTAAAACTGAGGAAAAAAAAATTCTCAAACTTGAGATAAGTGGTTTTTCCCAGGCTCTTTTGCCCAAAAAAGAAACTATAAACGTAGCTCCGGCAAAAGAAACAATTCCCGTTGTGAGTGTGATCTCCGAAGGCGCGTCTTCGCTCAAGAATGACCAAGAAGATGAGGACCTCCCGGAGATCGAGGAGCTTCCGGTTGAAGATATTGAGATAGCGGGGCCGGTCCGGCAACCAGGCGAAGTCTCGCTGGATTTGTTGTGGCAGTCGCTTTTAGGTCTGGTTAAAACAGAAAAGATATCCGCCGCTTCCTATCTGGCTGAGGGAGAACCCCTGGGCTTCAAGAACGGGATTGTAACCATTGCGTTTCCGCAAAAGTACAATTTTCACAAGGAAACGCTGGAGCTCAATGACAACCGCCGTCTTATTGAAAAATACCTGACACAGCTTTTAGGTCAGGAGGCGCGAGTGGAGTTTCAGATGACCAAGGAGATATCGGGAAAATACTCTGTGGCCCAATCCAACGAGCCGCCCCCGCCGACGCCGCAGATGGACAACACGATCAAGTCCGCCATAAGTATGTTTGGCGGAAGAGTCACGGACCGCTGATGCCCTACCCCGAGTTGATGATGCGCTTGATAGAAGAGTTTGCCAGGATGCCGGGTGTCGGCCGGCGTACAGCCGAACGGTTCGCGATGTATATCCTTTCCGCGCCGGCAGAGTCAGTCGGGGAGCTCTCTGATCTCATCGGAAAAGTTCACAATAACATCCATGCATGCCAGGAATGCTTCAACCTGAGCGAAGCTCCTGTCTGCCGTATTTGCGCCAATCCGGCGCGTGATCACTCGCTGATCTGCGTGGTACAGGATCCCAAGGATGTTATCGCGGTAGAAAAATCGGGAGATTTCCAGGGTATTTATCATGTTTTGATGGGCGCTCTTTCACCGCTGGATGGCATCGGACCTAAAGATTTGCGTGTCAAGGAGCTTTTGGAACGAGTCAAGCATGGAGGCGTTAAAGAAGTGGTTCTTGGTACTAGCTCTGACACCGAGGGAGATGCCACTTCAATTTATTTAATAAAGCAACTCAGGCCGCTCAAGGTGAGGGTTACTCGCATTGCGCACGGGGTGCCTGTGGGAAGCGCGCTTGAATTTGTGGATAAAGCGACGATCTCCAGAGCATTTCGCCATAGACAAGAAATTTAAAATTTGCTAATCTACCCGCAGTGCTATTCATTGTAATCTGCTCGCATATCTTGGGTTGCGCATAATTATGAACTTAAGGAGAGAAAATGGGGATATTTGAGTCAATTAAAAAGGGTTTTTCTGTCGCTTGCTCAAGCTTGCCGGTAGTCGGAGTCACTTTTATTTTTGGTTTGATCTTTAACCTCATCAATCTTGCGATTGGGCCGCAGGCAGATGCTCCTAACGCGCCTCCATCACCCGCGATGATCGTCTCCGCTATACTTTTCATTATTTTAACTATTTTTATGCAGGCAGGT
Organism: uncultured Planctomycetia bacterium; assembly: GCA_964486835.1. Classification (GTDB taxonomy): domain Bacteria; phylum Omnitrophota; class Gorgyraeia; order 2-02-FULL-51-18; family 2-02-FULL-51-18; genus CAMDWQ01. The sequence goes on along the minus strand of CAZAPB010000005.1, from coordinate 23,382 downwards.
TCCATGGGCTATATTCGTGACAGTATCAAACAGGGCAGAGCTGCTTTTTCCGTGTTTGTGCAGTCAGGTATAAAAAATTATATCAGGATATTTATTTTATCAATGATCATCGCGCTGATCATTTTTATTTTTGCGGTGCTCGCGGCAGTTGCCGGTGGTCTTTTGACCAAGATTTCACAGCCTGCGGCAATCGCGGCCGTGATCGCGATCTTCTTAGTGGGCATCTTTATTCTTGTGCTTCTTTTTTTCGCGCCATACATCGCTGTCAATGAGAGCAAGGGAGTGATAGCCTCATTGGGTGACAGTGTCAAGCTCGTGCGCGCCAACAAGCTCAAAGTGGTATTGATCTCTGTGATATTGATCGCCATCGTATTTGCGGCGGGACGTTTAATAATAGGCGCGGGGGTTGATCTTCTCTCCCGTGTGATTCCTGCGGATGCCGGCAAGATCGTGATTGCAGTGTCGTCAAGCCTGGCCAGCGCGTTTCTCGGTCTTTTTTGGAATGCGTCATTCATGAGTTTTTATTTGAGTCGGTCAACCCCATTGGTATCCGAGGGGACCGTAGTTCCGCAGTCTTAACCCGCTGGGTTGTTCTGCTATAATATAAAGAAGATATAACAAGTTTATTCCCTGGTAGCTCAGCTGGTACCTGCCTGCCGGCAGGCAGGGAGCGGCTAAAAAATATGTTTTATGTTTATGCTCTTTGTAGTAAAAAGGATGGACATTTGTATATAGGGATCTCATCTGATCCAGTGAAAAGAGTTGCGCAGCATAATTTTGGCATGACTCAATCGACGCGAAACCGGCGTCCCTTTGAGATTATTTATCAGGAAGCGTGTGCTGATAGAGCGGCAGCTAGAATCCGTGAAAAGTTTTTTAAGTCAGGCTCAGGAAGAGAATTCCTGAAACAACTTATTCCCTGGTAGCTCAGCTGGTACCTGCCGGCAGGCAGGCAGGGAGCGGCGAGAGGCCGCGGGTTTTTTTAGTTAGACTTCGATAGATTTTTGATAAAAAGTTTATTCCCTGGTAGCTCAGCTGGTACCTGCCTGCCGGCAGGCAGGGAGCGGCGAGAGGCCGCGGGTTTTTTTAGTTAGACTTCGATAGATTTTTGATAAAAAGTTTATTCCCTGGTAGCTCAGCTGGTAGAGCGGCTCGCTGTTAACGAGCATGTCGTAGGTTCGAGTCCTACCCAGGGAGCTTTTTCTTGGTTCTACCCCAACAACAGGGGCAATAAGAGGTTCTACCCCAACAACAGGGGCAATAAGATTTCGGGGTTGTGATTTCAAGAGCACAGCGCTCTTATTTGAGGAATCAAAAAACAAGTCGCAGCGTTCCGGAGGAAACTCAACCTAAATGACTCCAAAAAACCTCTACATCATCGCAGGTCCGAACGGCTCAGGCAAAACGACATTTGCCCGAGAGTTTTTACCGCAATACGCGCATTGCCCGAATTTTGTGAATGCGGATCTTTTTGCCCAGGCATTTGCGCCATTTTCTCCGGAAAAAGCCGCTTTAAAAGCCGGAAAGCTTCTTGTCAACGAGATTCATCGGCTGGCTGATGCGGGAGTGGATTTTGCGGTTGAGACAACGCTTTCGGGGAAAGCTTATCTCTCATTTGTGAAGGACTTGAAGCGCACCAAAGGCTATAAAATTCATCTTTTTTTTCTTTGGATTCCGAGCGCTGAGCTTGCGCTTTTGCGCATTAAGCAAAGGGTGGCAAAGGGTGGACATAATATCCCTGAATCTGATGTAAGACGCCGATTTAAGCGAGGCATCCATAATTTTTTTCACGTTTATAGACGGCTGCTTGATGTTTGGACGCTTCTCGACAATTCTACGACGAAACCATATTTTGTAGCGAAGCATGAAAATGGAATTCTTAAGATATCTGATCAGTTTCTATTTGATAAAATTGCCAAAGGAGCAAACTCATGAATCGTAAATCTTCCTCAATTGCTTCAAAAGCAGAAGCTGCTTTGAAGAAAGCCGTGCGTAAGGTAGTAAAAGAGCACGAGCGCACAGGCGAACCATTGATTGTATGGAAAAATGGAAAAGTCGCCAGAATCTCTGCACGTCAAGCCTTGGACATAAGAGCTTGACCTAAAGATACGGCGATACTTCTTCCGCGCCGTTTATAGAGGGTAACAGAAAGTACTGCTTCCTCGACGTTCTCTGGGGTACGAGCGGCGGTCAATTCGGGGGGCCAATTATAATACGGGATCGCAGTTCATCCTTTGGGTGACTGGGTTGTAAAAGTTCGAGTTTTGGGCTAAAAAGTACCGGTCAGATATGCCAGGAACCTTTATTGAATAGTTTGAAGTTCGAGCCCCGATCGGAATAAGATGCAGAGAATAAGAGATCCTTTGTTATGAGGATTAGACAATCGTATAATTAAATTCGAGAGGCCTGTCTTTTCTGTTTGGGGGGAGCGTTATATAGGACGATTGTATTAATAGGGATAGTTATAGCGATTGGCTTCTTAGTAATTAGAACCAACAATCAAAAGAATGATGTTGATGTTTTACGTAAGAAAATTAGTGATTTAGAGGGTAGGGAGGGCAGGCTAAATACCATTCGAAATAGTATCCTATCTAACGAAGTTTTATTGTATACGATAGACGCAAATCTCTCTACGGCATTGTTTGAGAGAAATATTTCCTACCAGCCTATAGACATTAGCGAATTACATCTGAGAGTCCTTCCGTTCAAGAACCCTTCTCCACGAATTAAAAAATGGGCGTCAATTAAAATAGGCTGGAATATGCCACTGGTTAAAAAAATACTCGGGGACCCGGAGGAAATTATTATACCTAAAGAAGGTGAAAGAAATGAGCTGGTAGCAAACTGTTACCCGTTGAACTCCGGGGATGAATTCCGAGGGTACTATTCTTAATTAACAAGAATTAAGTTGTGCCCCCGAATATTTCGAGGTGATTGATCCTACAATTTTATTTGCCTATTCAACTAGATGGTCCTAGTATGGAATTCAGGGCTAACGCAACGATCCCTTTTTGGCTTTTTGGGGCGATCGGGAATGGGAACCTTGCTATCGAAATTGTGAATTGTTAAACTTATACAAGCATCAAACTAAGATGGGGGGCAAAACTCATGAGACTACGTAACTTACTAATGATTGTCGCAACTGCAGGTTTATTGGCCGCTTCGTTGTCAACTGTCACTGCAGCAAGTTCTGCTTCAGACAAGGCAGAAGCAAAACCGAATCAATTCTGGTGGCCTGAACAGCTGAACCTCAGCCCGCTTCGCGCACATGATGCGGCGTCCAACCCTTATGGCGAAGGATTCAACTACGCCAAGGAATTTAATAGTCTCGATCTTAAAGCTGTAAAAAAGGATATTAACGACTGTTTGACCAAGTCGCAAGACTGGTGGCCGGCAGATTATGGCAATTATGGGCCGTTTTTTATCCGTATGGCCTGGCACAGCGCAGGAACTTACCGCACGCTGGATGGGCGTGGCGGTGCCGGCGGCGGTCAACAGCGCTTTGATCCGCTCAATAGCTGGCCTGACAATGTAAATCTTGATAAAGCACGACGACTGCTTTGGCCGATCAAGCAAAAGTACGGAAAGAAGATTTCATGGGCTGATCTGATGGTTCTGACGGGCACTGTCGCCATGGATAATATGGGCTTTAATACCCTTGGCTTTGCCGGCGGCCGCGCGGACGACTGGGAGCCGGATATGGTTTATTGGGGCCCTGAAGCGAAGTTTCTTGAAGGTAAGCGTCGTAGTAAAGAGGGGAAATTGGAAGGACCTCTTGCCGCTGTTCAAATGGGCCTGATCTATGTCAACCCCGAGGGGCCCAATGGAAATCCTGACCCGCTTGCGGCGGCAAAAGATATTCGTGAGTCCTTTGGCCGCATGGCGATGGACGACGAAGAAACCGTGGCGCTCATTGCCGGTGGACACACTTTCGGCAAAGCCCATGGCGCACATCCGCCTAAGGATAATGTGGGCGCAGAACCTGCTGCTGCCGCTATCGAAGATCAGGGATTTGGCTGGAAAAGTAAGGCTGGTAAAGGCAATGCCCAAGACACCGTTTCGAGCGGTTTGGAAGGCGCCTGGACAGCTTCTCCGGCTCAATTTACTACGATGTATCTGGATAATTTATTCAAGTTTGAATGGAAGCAGACCAAGAGTCCCGCCGGCGCGACTCAGTGGATTCCAACCGATGAATCTGCCGCTAAAATGGTGCCGGATGCGCATATCAAAGATAAGTATCATGCTCCTATCATGTTTACCACCGACCTTGCGCTTAAAGAAGATCCGGACTATAGAAAAATCGCCAAGCGTTTTCAAGAGAATCCGGAAGAGTTTAAAAACGCGTTTGCCCGAGCCTGGTTTAAGCTGACGCACCGTGATATGGGGCCGCGTTCACTTTATCTCGGCGCAGATGTGCCTGCCTTAGAGCTGATTTGGCAGGATCCTTTGCCTGCCGTTGATCATCCATTGATCGGGGCGGAAGATATTGCAAAGCTTAAGAATGAGATTCTCAAGCCAGAATCAGAGCTAACGGTTCCCGAGCTTGTCAGAACCGCGTGGGCATCTGCCGCGAGTTTCCGCGGCAGTGATATGCGCGGCGGCGCCAACGGCGGGCGCATCCGCCTGGAGCCTCAGAAAAACTGGCAGGTCAATGACCCGAAGGAATTGGAGAAGGTGCTGACGAGTTTGGAAAAGATCCAAAAGAACTTCAACGGTTCCCGTATCGATAATACGAAAGTCTCCTTAGCCGATATGATCGTTTTGGGCGGCGCGGCTGCCATCGAGAAGGCGGCAAGAGACGCCGGGCACAACATTGAAGTTCCTTTTGCGCCGGGCCGTACAGATGCATCGCAAGAACAAACGGATGTAAATAGTTTTTCTGTGCTGGAGCCGACCGCCGATGGATTCCGCAATTACTTCGGTAAGAATAACTACAGATCACCCGCCGATATGCTCGTTGACAAGGCGTGTCAGTTAAATCTGACGATTCCTCAGATGACAGTCCTGGTGGGCGGGATGCGCGCCCTCAATGCGAATGCCGGACAAGCAAAATATGGGGTGTTGACGGCCCGGCCGGGAGTGTTGAGCAATGATTTCTTCGTGAACCTGCTCGATATGTCCACGAAGTGGCAAAAGTCCGCTGAATCTGAAGGCGTCTACGAAGGGCATGACCGCAAAACAGGTGACTTGAAATGGGCGGCGACTTCCGTTGATCTTATCTTTGGCTCGAACTCTGAATTGAGGGCGGTCGCTGAAGCCTATGCTTGCGACGATGCCAAAGAGATGTTTGCGCGTGACTTCGTCAAGGCCTGGGTCAAGGTCATGGAGCTTGACCGTTATGATCTTCATAATTAAATCGCCGGGGGTGGCGTCGGGAATAAAATATTAAACGTTTTATCATGTTCCCATCGCGGGACAGTCAGCCAAGTTCTTAAGGCGTCCGCGAAGGGGCGGCAATTTGGACGTTCATTCGAACTAAAAGCGTCATTTTGGCCGACAACCTCACAGGTTTCTTTCTGTGGGGTTGTTTTTTTGTCGTTGAGGGTGTTTCCCGTTTTGTTTTCGGGGATCGTGGGTAAACTTGTGATAATTTCCTCAAAAGGCTGTCCAACGTACATCCGAAGCTCGATATAGTCGTCAAATATCGTTATCGACCTAACGAGGGCGTGCAGTAGGGCTGTTTGGGCTTCGGGCGGGGCTTGATCGAGGTATTTCAAGGCAAACGTAGACCGGACAACGTCCCCAGCCCCCCCCCAAAAAGGAAGTGTCAGCCAATAGACAAAATGTCTGTACGAATAATCGGCCCTCTGTCGTCCTGTATGGGCGTTACTCTAAGGGAAAAGAAAAACATCCTGATTACACCTAATCCGCTTTACAATGATCCTGGAAGCAATGAAGAACAACGATGGGTGAGCATATCGGTTTTATGTATCTCAACCAAGGCGATCGGAAACTATCTTAGTTGAGCCGTTTTAACGCAGCCCTTTTTGATTGGTTAGGACGGTGTCCGGTTTATGTTTATTTCAAAAGTTAGCCTATCATGTTAGTAGACATCTGGGCGATTAAGACATTGAGGGAGAAATGATATTTAGACTAATTCTTATAGGATTCCTCCTTGGCGTAGGCATCTATCTTGGGTTTCTTTTTGTGAGGGCGATCATTTGGTGGGTGAGGCGATAAGGGATAAATGGAAATCAAATAGGTCGGACAACGTCTCCAGCCCCTAAAAGGGGAAGCGTTAGGCGATAGACAAAATGTTTGCACGAAAATTGGGCCCTCCGTCGTCCTGTATGGGTATTACTCTTAGGGAAACGAATAAGGGGTCCAGCTTGACCCCATGACCCTAAGAGGATTAGTATGTGTGCGACTGGTGTTCTCACTGTTGTTTTTCTGCTTTCCGTATGTTCTGCCCCAATCGATAGGGACACAAAGCTTTCTTTGAAAGGTCTGATGACCGAAGTAAAGCGGGTATTCTGATGAGCGCATTGACCAGACGTTCTTTTGTCAGGCTGATTTTCTTCATTGCCGGGTGTTTGGCAATCGGTTTTCTGGGCGGCTTGGCAACGTCATCCAGTCTTCAAGATTGGTATCTTGGTATTCGCAAGCCTCCTTTAAACCCGCCCAATTGGATCTTTGCTCCGGTCTGGAGCGTTCTTTATATTATGATGGCTATTGCCGGCTGGCGCCTGTGGGCTTTGCGTTCGACCCAGAAGAATCGCCTTAGGATACTTTTTGCTCTGCAATTGATTTTCAACGCGCTGTGGTCGTTTCTCTTCTTTGGATTGCGTAACCCTTTTTTCGGTTTAGTTGATATTCTCCTGCTTTGGGCAATTCTCTTTCTTCTGACGTGTGCGTCCTGGCGGGCGGATAAGATTTCAGGGCTCATCCTTCTGCCTTATTTATTATGGACGAGTTTTGCAACTTACCTGAACGCGGCACTATGGTGGTTGAATCGACAGTGATTAATTGGGTGGATTTTCAAGGAAACACACGGATTACGTCTAAGCCGCCCTTATTTATATTTTTGCGTTGCCGATGGATCATATTTTAGCTATGCTAACCAGTGAAGAAACTAACTCAACCGTCAATACTCGGCAAGAGCGGGAGGTTTATGCGCGAAGTTAAAATGAGCAAGATTATTGACCGGAGTTTTTTCCGCACTTCGAATATTTTGTTTGATCATTTTTCCATGAAGACCTGGCTAAAGTTGGCGTTCATCGCTTTTTTTGCGGGGTCTCTTTTCTCGTCCAGTTGGAATTACAACAGCAACGATAAAAACAACGATAGCAATAACAACACCAATAACAATCGGGATCGAAATCACTGGTTGTCGCGCAAAAGGCCGGTTCTGCCTCAGGAACTTCGGCGTTTACGAATGAATCGGAAGATAAAATCGGCATCGCGCCTTCTTCTTCGGGCCCACAGGCGGTTGTCGAGCAAAAAACATGGCAAGAAAGGATAGCCTCGCTTCCAAAAATTGTATGGTATGTTATTCCCACGATCTTGATTTTTTTGCTTTTTTTTATGCTGATTTTCATGTGGACTGGCAGTCGTTTTCAATTTATCTGGTTTCACGCGATCGCCACGCGCGATGTCACGATTGTGGAGCCTTTCCACCGCCACCGTTCTCAGGGAAATTCGCTTTTTAAGGCCAACCTACTGCTGTCTTTGATAGGCTGGACATTTATTCTGTGTTTTGGAACGTATTTTTTTTATCTTGCCTACGGTGCGGGCGCTTTTAAACCCGAGTTTACCTGGTCGGCCGTTTTTGTTTTAAAATTAATGGCGGGTCCTTTGATTTTTTTGCTTATTTTTGTCCTTGCCGCGATTTTTATCAATGTGATGATCGAACATTTTGTGGTCTCGGTGATGGCGTTGGATAAGGTCTCTTTTTTGCCCGCGTTCCGAAAAGTCTGGGGTATTTTTAAAACCAACAAAAAAGACACAGCGCTCTTTTATTTGTTGCTGTTTATAATGTCGGTTATTTCTGTAGTCATAGCTTTGATTGTGACCATTCTAGGCGTAATCGTGGTGGCGCTGGCGGGTGTTTTAGTTTTCGGACTGGGCTATTTATTGTTTGTGACGGCAATGAAGGCGATGCCGGTCTTTATTATTTACTGTATTGTCCTGGGCGCGCCTATTTTGGCCGTCGCTTTTTTGTTGATCATTTTTATACGCGTCCCACTTGCTGTTTTCTTCCGGAGTTATTCGATCGAGTTTCTTTACGCGCTTAATTGCGGGTATTCGGAAGAAAGCCTTGAGAACTACGAGAAAGATAAATCAGGTGAACGTTCGAAGACTTTCATTTGGGCCCCGGTTTTGATCATCTTTTTATTTATCGCGGTGGCTTTTGTGGGTATGCTGGCGGCGATTGCAATTCCTAACTTCGTCAAGGCGCGGGATCAGGCGAGGGCCAGGGCCGTGGCGACAACCCAAAGCAGTACCGCAAATCCGGGAAATAGTTCTAGTACGATAAGTTAAGTCGAGATTAAGCCCTGATGTTATCTTGCGAGTTTGTCGTCGAGTTTGGCGTCATAGAGCAGGGAAAAGTGGTGACCCGCAGTTTTCGATCATCAAATGAAAACTGAGAAAAAAATTAAGCGATTTTTGGGTTTTTTTCTAGCTTAGCCGTATCGGCGTAGCGGCCAATGGCTTTGTAGAGGGTGATCAAGTTTTGCTTGGTGACTTGCATATCAGGATGATCTGCGGGTAAAGTGCTTTCCTGAATTTTGAGGGCACGCTGGTAAAAGGATTCCGCTTCGCTGAAGCGGCCGCTGGAGAGATACACGGAGCCAAGGTTGGCTAAGGCTATGGCGGTGGATGGGTGAGATGCGCTTCTGGTTTTTTCAAGAACAGGAATTGCTTCAAGAAGGAGTTTTTCAGCTTCCGCGTACTTTCCTTGAATTCGGAGTAAATCAGCGACGTTTGTTTTCGTGACGGCAACGTCGGGATTGTTCTCGCCCAGTGTTTTAGTCAGTGTTTGCAAGATCTTGCATTGCAACATGTAAGCTTCCGGATATTTCCTCTGAGAATAATAAAAAGAGGCTAAGTTGTTCCGGACAGCCATCACCTCGCGGTGCTCCGCGCCGTAGGTGCTCTCCAAAATAGCCAAAGAACGCCTAAAAAGAAGCTCAGCCTCGCCATATTTATTTAAAGCCGTTTCGGCTAAGGCCCATTTGCCGAGAATTATTCCGGCGTCCGCCTGATCAGCGGCGGATGATTTGTCGAATATTTTTATCGAATCTCCAAAACAGCGCGCCGCCTCGGAAAAATTCCCCTGGCTGTAATTGAGTGTGCCCAGATTACCAAGTGCTTTGGCGTAATCCGGACTGTCCGCGCCGAGTGTTTTTTTGATCAGGACCAGTGCGTGTTCGTGTGATTCCTTCGCCTTGGTCAGCTGCCCCTGTTTTTCGTAAAAGCATCCCATGACGCTGTAGCAGGCGCCGAGCCCCGGGCTGTCGGCATCCGCCGGTATTCGCTGGAGCGTCAAAATCGTTTTTTGATAAAAGGTGTCGGCGTTGATGGGATCATTTTTCTTTGAACAGATGATCGCCAGGCGTGCCGAGATTACCGCCTGATCGGGGGAGGGCTTCTCGTTTTCAAGGATGGATATTGCCTCTAAATAGAGGGATTCGGCGCGTGAAAAATATCCCTGATCATCAAAATGGCGCGCGAGGTTACCGAGAGCCGCCGCATAATTCTTGTTATTGGGTCCAAAATCTTTCTTGGCGGTCAAGACGGCTTGTTCTAGCTGGGCCTGGGACTTGGGGCTGTCGTCTGACTGCAATGCCTCTGCCGTGTCTGAGAAAAGCGCCAAAAAAATCAAGAGTAAGAGCACACAAAAAATAAATCGACGCGGTGAAATAATCCCGGCGGCGTGGTGGATGGACTGTTTCATGTGTGTATGCTATTAACACGATCAGAATGTGTCAAGTTGGTTTTGAGGCATATTTTTTTGTCCGATTGACGGACCGGTAAAAAAAGAGATAATGATGGATATATGAGCCTAGGCGTCATTCGTCCTCAGCCAGCCTCTGAGCCAGGTTGGGATCTATATTCATTGACCATTGTTCTGGTCTTTGCCTTTTTTGCCGTTCTTCAGTGGCCGCATTTGCCTCGGTCTATCGACATGTATTACCACTTATCGGTGATGGAAGGTTTTGACCGCGCGGGCGGCTACTGCACCACGGCTTTCTGGGAATGCGCGCCTGTCGGCCGGCCGCATCTTTATCCGCCTCTTTTGCATTTATTGATGCTGGCCCTGAAAAAAACAGGTTTGGATGTGATCAGCATCGGACGCCTGGTTGACGGGGCGCTGCCTCCGCTGGTGATCGGGGTTTTGTGGCAATTCTCTCGACGGATATTCACTGCAAGGGCAGCTTTTTTTGTGGTTCTGCTATGGGGCTCGGTGTATTCGCTCTATCTCTCGTCGTTTATTTATCCGGCGAACTCGCTGGCGTTTGTTCTGGGGATGACAGCGCTTCTATTTTTTTACCACAAAAATTATTGTGCCGCATCGATAATGACGAGCCTGGTTTTTTATACCCATGGTTTTATGGGGTGGTTTATTCTACTGGCGGTCTTGATCCATGAATGTCTTGGCAACACAAAACGAGCTTTTGTATTTCCTTGTCGACGGACGTGGCTGACGGTGTTTTCGGTGCTGGTTATGGCATTGCCTCTTTTGTGGCATCAGGCGGCCAATCGCGAAGCTTATAGCGGGTCTGCGGTGGAGGAGGATAATTTCCTGCAGTTTAATCTGGCCGTTTACCTGTTATGTATCCCTGGGGCATATTTGGCCTTCAAACGAAAAGGCGGATATTTTATACCTGTGGCTTTGTCGCTGGCGATGCTACCGCTGTGTTTCATACACCCATCGAGATTTGTTTCTGGGTATGGCATGGCGGGGTTGGTCTTACTTGCCGTATTTAGTTTGGACGCTATTTATGAAAAAGCGCTTTCGCGGCGGGGGCAGTTTTTGATATTGACCATGTTGGCGCTGACCCTATGGAACCCTGTTCTTAACTATGATAGCGCCAAGCGTGCCTGGTCAGTACAAGCTCCAGCCTCAACGCTGATGAAGGCAGTATATTTTCCTGACCGATCCGATACCAGGCTGGCGACTATCTATTTTTCAGGGCCAGTGAAGGAAATTTCGAATATTCTGAGGCGATGTTCAAATTCCGGAGATATTTTATGGTGTAATTTAAATTACCCGGGAGCGATGATAGCAGCTCTCAATCGATTGGCAACTTCGACAAGTACGATGGCAGAAGTAAGGGCCTACCGTTCTTTTGATCCTTTGGCGTCCGCCAAACTTCTTCTTTGGTTTAAGGATCCAATAACCGGCGCCGTGCCCCGAGACGCCATATCCGCGGCAGTCGCATACCACCTGCAGAAGGTCGGCGAGACTGATATTGTGGTCATTTATATTAATCCGGCGGGAGGAAGTGAGCGTATACAAAAACCCGCTGTTTTGTGGGTGCTGCTTTTAATCCTGGGCGGGTTGATGTTGGTCGCGCTAATTTTTTTTTCACTGAAAAAAAAGCTAAGGGGTAGAATATTAACTCTGTAAACACAAAGGAGCTCGTATGAATTTCATCAGAGAATTTAAAGCTTTTGTCATGCGTGGCAATGTAGTAGATATGGCGGTGGGTATTATCATCGGCGCGGCTTTTGGAAAGATTGTTGCCTCATTAGTAGCGGATGTGATAATGCCGCCGATAGGGTTTCTGATGGGGGGTGTGGATTTCAGCAATCTTGAAATTGTCATGAAAGCGGCTGTGGGTGATGTGCCTGCTGTCACGCTTAAATATGGCATGTTCATCAACACGGTTATCAATTTCTTAATTGTGGCTTTTGCTATTTTTTTGATGATCAACGCGCTTAACAGGCTCAAAAAGCAAGAGGCCGTGGCCCCATCAGCTCCTCCGGTCCCTTCCAAGGAAGAGATGCTCTTGACAGAGATCAGGGATCTTTTAAAGAAGTAAGGAAAGCTGTCTGGTTTGAGGTTTGTGTCAGATTTCCGTTGCCGGTCTGGAGGTTAGCTTTCTCAGCGGGCGGCGAGTAGAATAAGGGTTCTTTATCTGGAGGCATTCAACAGTGGCGATTAAGCTGTCTGATCAGACGCAGAACATGATTTTGTCGGCGGTGAAGTACAATTTGTTCAAAAACTCGCTAGCCGCTTCGCACTGTCAACGATGCCCGCTTCATTCCCAGCGCGCGCAAATAGTGGTCGACCGTGGGGACCCGAGCGCTTCTGTTCTTTTTATTGGTGAAGCTCCCGGGCGCAATGAGGATGCTCAGGGAAAAGCTTTTGTCGGGCGGGCGGGAAAACTGCTGGATGAGATGCTGAGAGAGCTTGGTTTCGACACGGAAAAAGACGCGCTCATTGCCAATATCAATAAGTGCCGACCGCCGGATAACCGGCGCCCAACACCTGAAGAGGTTGCCGCTTGCCTGCCCTACCTTCACAAGCAAATAGACCTGGTGGCACCGAAGATAATAGCCCTATTGGGAGCTACAGCGCTTAAGAGTTTGTTCCCGGAAAAAAAATCCCTCGCAATGAGTGGAGAGGTAGGAAGGTTTTTTGATCACGGATCACGGCCCGAGGCGAAATTTATTGTGCTGTATCATCCGGCGTATATTCTTCGCGATCCCCGTAAGAAACCCTTAATGAAGGAGCATTTAACAGTTTTGGTAAAAGATTGGCGCAGGATGACGGCTAAACGGTAGAATATTTAAAACGGAGGTTTATGTGAAGCGTACAATTGGCATATCATGGTTTATATTTATTTTTTTATTTTGCTCTCCGGCGGAGTCTAAGCAGATGCCGGGTGATTTTTCGGCTGACATTATTTCAAGCACCGCGGAAGGTACGATGCAGATGAAGCTTTATACATCGGGACAGAAGAGCCGCATGGAAATGCCGGGAAGCGTCATGATCGTTCGTAGAGATCTGCAGCTTATGTGGATGGTGATGCCGGAGCAGAAGATGTATATGGAGCATCCGATCAACCAAGCGATGTCTGCCCAAACCCAACCGGAGATCGAGGGTGAGAGTGAGCGAATAGCGATGGGCAGCGAGATAGTCAACGGTAAGAATGCGCAGAAGTTCAAAGTCTCTTTTGAGGCTCGCGGCGAGTCAGGCCAGATCTATCAGTGGATGGACGGCGATACGCCGGTTCGGACACAGGCTATTGACGGCAGTTGGACAGTGGATTTTAAGAACATCCAGACCGGAAGCCAGCCGGAGTCTTTATTTGACCCCCCCGCCGGATATCAGAAAATGGATATCGCTGGCATGGCGGGAGCAATGCAAGCTGTCAAAGACGGCATCGATGGCCGCTAAGCCAGGGCCCGCCGGTTTAGCGGGACTGCGCGAGCATATCCGCGCTATTTCTGATTTTCCAAAAAAAGGAGTACTTTTTAGGGATATTACACCTCTGTTGGCCCATGGTAAGAGTTTTCGGAACTGCATCCAGCGCTTCAAAAGACTCTTGGCGGGTCCAATTGACTGTGTGATTTCGATAGAATCGCGTGGTTTTATTTTGGGGTCAGCTCTGGCATGTGAGCTGGGAGTCGGTTTTGTGCCAATCCGTAAGCAGGGGAAACTACCGAGTAAGACCCACCGTGCTTCCTATAAGCTGGAATATGGGCGCGCCGTGATGGAAGTCCATACGGATGCGCTTAAACGCGGCGCGCGCGTGATAATTGTCGATGATGTGCTGGCTACCGGGGGCACCGCGAAGGCGGCTTTGGACCTGGCGAAAAAATTTGACGCCAAGATCGTGGGGATACTTTTCCTCATCGAGCTCGCAGCGCTCGGGGGCCGCAAAAAACTAAAAGGCTATCCCGTGCACTCATTGGTGTCGTATTGAAGAGCTCTAAGATCGGAGTGCTTTGTCCCAGCATTTTTGAGTATCGGGCGCTTGATAAGGCCAGTCTCAAAAAGGCAGGGGCCTTGGTAGAGATGTCGGGCATGGGGAAGCTTCGCAGTATGTTGGGCTGTATGAGGTTGTATGAACGCTGTGCCGGTCTTGGTGGGCTATTACTGACGGGATTTGCCGGAGGACTGACGCCGAACCTTGAGATCGGGGATGTGGTGGAACCGGATGTTTTTGTCGAGCAGGATTATTGCGCTGAGCCGCTTGAGAAATTCCCTAACATTATTCACGCGTCCGGTCGCAGGCTGATTAGAGATTCCAAACGTGTTGCGATGTTGACGCAGGACCGATTTTTGACCGAAAATCCCTATCGAAGCGGTGAGCTCTCTCACACATTTTTTATGATCGCCTGTGATATGGAATCCTATGCGGTGGCTAAGTTCTGCCGGGAAAAAAAGATCCGAGTCGCTGTTGTTAAGCTGATCTCTGACGTCGCAGATGCAAAAGCGGATCATGATTTTTTAGCGGCTTGCAGGCGTTTGGCACCAAAACTTAATATTACGGCGCAGACCGCTTTGAAATCTTTTTGCGGGCAATGAGACGGCAATGGTAATTTAGCAGGATCGATAAACGGGCTAAACTAAAACAATCAATTCGGGGGAAAAATGCCTAATCTGTTGAAAAAGATACCAAAAAGTCGAATTCAGATTATCAAGCTTCGCAATCGAAAGGGATACGCGGCGCTATGTCTGAGCAATCTAACCGAAGGGGCGACGTCCGCTCAAGCTATCGCGCGTTTGAAAAATCCCCTCAAAAGAATGGGATATCAAATTACCTGACGCAAGCTGTCTGGCGGGATTTAATCATTGAACCAAAGGAACATTTACCCCGAGAGGGTGTCTGGGGTCATGAGGGTGAAATAATCGATGAAGCCTGTCAAGACGTATTGTGATGTTGCTAATGACCCCACAGTTTCTGGCCAAGAATTCCACAAGGCCCATCATGACCTCCGGCACGGCTATCCCTGTAAAAGCGATGACGAGCTTTTTGGGCGGCTCGTTATGGAGATCAATCAGGCGGGTTTGAGCTGGCTGACTATCTTGAAGAGAGAAAAGTCTTTTTACATAGCCTACGACGGTTTCAAGATAGCCAAAGTCGCCCTCTATGACGGTAAAAACAAAAAGCGCCTTCTCAATGACGCGGGAGTTATTCGAAATCGCTTAAAGATTGACGCCGCCATTCATAACGCCCGAGTTATTTTGCGACTCCAAAAAAAGCACGGCTCATTTAAGAAATGGCTCGATAGTCACCATCCAAAATCTGCGGATGAATGGGTCAAGATTTTTCGAGAGATATTCCATTTTACGGGATATCAGATAGTCAATGAGTTCATGATGAGTGCCGGGTACCTTCCTGGGGCACATCATAAAAAGTGCGCTGTGTACCGTAGAGTGCTGGCGCATCAGCCTGCCTGGGCCCGGGCTCAATAAGTTTGTTTCCTCAACATTGCGGTGTTAGAATAATTTAATTATTTGGTCCCAACAAGGAGGTTTGATGTTCTATCTTTTTCAAAAAGGCGGTCCGATCATGTGGCCCCTTTTTATCACGTCAGTTATATCGGTGGCGGTTATTCTTGAAAGGATCTTTTTTGTCATCGCGACACAATCCAGACGAGATCCCAAGCTAGTGGAAACGATTTTGGCCTACACGGAAAAAGGGGATGTTCGTGACGCGGTGCAAGCGGGAGAGAATAGCCAGGATTACGTCGCTCGTACGCTTGTGTACGGGCTCAACAACCGTGACCGCTCTCTTTCCAATGCGCTGATGAAGGCCGCAAATTTGGAACTCAAACGGTTCAATCAGGGGCTGTTTGTGCTGGACACTGTGATCACACTGGCGCCGCTTCTTGGTCTTTTGGCGACTGTGACCGGTATGATCCATGCATTTGGTTTGCTTGGGAACAAGGAGCTCGAGGCGCCGGCTGTTATAACCGGAGGTATCGCCGAAGCTCTCATCGGAACGGCT
Organism: uncultured Planctomycetia bacterium; assembly: GCA_964486835.1. Classification (GTDB taxonomy): domain Bacteria; phylum Omnitrophota; class Gorgyraeia; order 2-02-FULL-51-18; family 2-02-FULL-51-18; genus CAMDWQ01. The sequence continues at coordinate 7,471 of CAZAPB010000005.1, read as the reverse complement.
TTTGGTTTGGGCATCGCGATCGTGGCTTTACTCCCGTTCAATTTTCTTAACTCGAAAATGGAAGTTGCCCGCCATGAGATAGAGGACGCTTGTACACAGCTTGAGCTGATTCTTAAAGGGGGTAGTCGGCAGTGAGGCTTTCTTCTCCGACGTCCAAGCGTCGGGCTCGCATCGAAATTATTCCGTTGATAGATATTGTTTTTTTTCTTTTGGCGACTTTTGTCATGGTTTCGCTGTCAATGGTCAAAAGCCAGGGAGTGAAAGTCCAACTACCCAAGGCGGCTACTGGCACGCGTCAGGAGGCGGGGGACAAGGGTTTTACCGTAATATCAGTAGCCGCTAACGGCGATATATTTCTTAACAAAACCAAGGTCAATCCTTTTGAGCTCTCCGCCAAGCTTAAGGAGATCAAGGCGCGTGAAGGTGATCCCTCGATTCTATTGAACGGGGACGACAAGGCGATGCTGGGGAAGGCTGTATTTGTACTAGACGAGGCCCGAAAAGCAGGCATCAAAAAATTTGCATTGGGCACCAAACAACCCTGAATGGACTCTTTTTCCGGGGAGAACATTCGGTTTCCTGTCTTGTGCCACTACAAGATCATCTCCGAAGATCGTGAGGGTGTGCAGAGTGCTATTGAGGAAGTTTTTCTGGGGGTAAATATCCCTGTGCGATTTCTGAAAGGACGCCATTCTGACGAAGGAAAGTATGCCACTTTCAACGCCGACGTGACAATCCACTCGCTAGAGCTGATGCGTATCATTGATCGCGCGCTCAGAAAGATCGAAGGAGTGAAATTAGTGCTATGAAAAAATACGACCTTCTCATTTTTGATTTTGACGGCACTCTCGTAAATACGATTGCTGATATCGCTTTCTATGCCAATCTGACCCTTGCCCACTACGGGTATGCTTCTCAGACGGTCCAGACTGTGCAAGAGGCTGTGGGATGGGGTGTGCACGAACTTTTAAAAAAACTGCAACCCGACTTTGAATTGGATAAAGCGCGGTTGGAAGAGGCGGTCAGTTTTTTTAAAGATAATTATCAGGCGTGGCCTGTGCGTTCTAGCGTACCCTATCCTTTTGTGCGGGAGATGCTTGAAGGCCCGCTCTGTGACTTGAAAAAAGCAATAGTGACCAATAAGCCGCAGGATATAACGAATGCGATTTTAAAGGAGCTGAATCTGTTGGCTTCATTCGATATAGTTATCGGGATCCAGGCGGGTTTTCCGCCTAAACCTGACCCTTCCGGCGTGAACCATGTTTTACGTGTTCTGTCGGTATTTCCAGAGAAGACTCTTTTTATAGGCGACAGCGCGATCGACGGGCAGACTTCACGCAACGCGGGCATTGATTTCGGTTGGGTGGACTATGGATACGATGCGCAGGGCAGTGAGGGTTCGTTGTTGAGGTTTTCCGGGGCCGGCGATTGGGCGGCTTTAGGCGTCTGACAATCAGATAGGTTTTGCGAACTTCTCCGCGTATTTGTTGACCCAGCGCTGGGCCGCCTGTTCCTCGGTAAGCTCATAACCTAATTCCCGCGAGACTGATTTCTGGTACTCAATGATATGCAAAACTTCCTCGGCGAGTTTAGCTTTGAAGGCGTCGGGTGAATTCAGAAAAGATACGCCGGTGTGATACTGATTACTTTTTTTGTACCCTTTTGAATAAGCCACGCGGACTTTGAGATCGAAGACTTTTTCTTTGACCGGAATGGAAAGCGTCAAAGAAGCGCCCTTGGAAAGACGGCTAGGCCAGACGAATGAAAGACCACCCATACAAATATCTTTGGACTCTGACAGATAGGTGTCAGCTCCTT
>CAZAPB010000005.1:2721-5643 GCA_964486835.1 uncultured Planctomycetia bacterium | reverse complement strand
TGTCCATTCGTAATTGAATGGGCACGCTTACCGGGTGACGAAAAAAATGTCTCTTCTCTCTCTGGAATAGTCTGAACATAGTGGTAGTATACCATAATCTTTTAAGGGCATTTTAAAAAAGTTTTGTTTCTTTTGAAGACTAGTGTTTTGCTTAGATATGCTTAAAATAAATTAAACAATCTTAGCCAATTTTCTTTGCGTTCACCAGTGGATTGACCTACAATTATGTAAGGAGATTTGTATTTATGAGTTATGAGAAAAAGATAGCGGTTATCGTTTTTTTTCTGGGGTTTTTTTGTTTACCAAGTCATGCGGAGCCTTCGGTTCCGGCGGCCTCCGCGTCTTTAGGTGATGCTCCGGTAATGACAAGAAGAGCTGATCTCGACGGGGACGGATCGAAAGAAGCCGTAATTTATGAGCAAGGCAAGATAATCACCAAGGTTGTTATTGACAAGGATCATGATGGAAAGGCGGACGCGGTAATTTATTACCGCAAAGGTTTCCGCGATTATGCGGAGATCGATGCCAACCGTGACGGTAAAATTGACACTGTGATCCTGTACTATTTTACCGGTGTGCCGGCAATGATCTCGTTTGACCGGAACGCCGATGAGAAGCCCGATCGATGGACCTTTTTTAAGAACGGCATTATTTACAAGCGTGAGTGGGATCGCAATTTCGACGGTTTACCGGATTACCGTATACTTTTTTCGACTAAGTCAGATTTCCGCTCAGATGCCAATACACAGATGCAGTCGTTCACGAAACAGTACGATAATAATAACGATGGAGTTTTTGAGGTTACCGTCAAGGGAGAAAAGCGGTCCAGCCCTAAGCGTCTTTCTGTGACTGTCGGTAGTTTGAGCGAAGAACACGTTTAACGCGTATTGTGCCTTGTCATCAAACGATGGTTAAAAAGGTTCGGCGGTCCGGAGTCCGCATTAAGCCGGCACGGGTTCTGGTGATCTCCGAAACAGTATGTTGGTTGATCTCGCCGCATGGCAATTAAAATCATTTCTTGGAACGTCAACGGGATCCGCTCGGTTCTCAAGAAAGGTTTTTTGGGGACGGTTAAAAAAGAGAAACCGGATATTCTTTGCCTCCAAGAAACCAGGGGCCCTGCGGAGGGGGTGTCCGTTGCGATTGCCGGCTATCAAGAGTTTTGGAACAATGCCGCGCGGCCCGGTTACTCAGGAACGGTCATTTTTAGCAAGTCGAAGCCTCTCTCCATTAAGAATGGTATCTCTATAGCCGGCCACGACCAGGAAGGACGCGTGATCACGGCGGAATATAATAATTTTTTTCTTGTGAACGTTTATGTGCCGAATTCTAAAAGAGATCTAAGCCGTTTGGATTACCGCACAAAGCAGTGGGACCGGGATTTCCTGAAATATCTCAAGAAGCTTGAGAAAAAAAAGCCCGTGGTATTCTGCGGTGATTTGAACGTGGCTCACACTGAGATTGATTTGGCCAATCCAAAAGGCAACACCAAGAATCATGGTTTCACGCCCGAGGAACGAGCAGGATTTGATGCATTTGTTAAAGCCGGCTTTGTGGATGCTTTTAGGTGTTTCGAAAAAGAAGGAGGGCATTATACCTGGTGGAGCCGCCTGGGTAACTGCCGCGCGCGTAACATTGGCTGGCGAATTGATTATTTGCTGGTGTCAGACGCGCTGAAAAAGAATCTTGAGAAAGCCTGGATTCTCAAGGAGGTGAGCGGGTCCGACCATTGTCCGGTGGGGATTGTTTTGAAGGGGGTATTGTGAACTTGCGGAAAGCCAAAATGAATGTTGATGATGATTGAATGAATATAGCTGAAAAAAAGCGGGCCCAGGGAAGATAAATTGTCTACGCACCAAGAAAAGCACTTTCAGGCGACTCACACACTGCGTGATATTGTGATCGGTGTCTCCGATGGTTTGACTGTGCCATTCGCTCTGGCGGCAGGTCTCTCGGGCGCCATAAACTCTAACGCGGTCGTGGTAACTGCGGGGCTGGCCGAGATCGCGGCTGGTTCCATCGCGATGGGGCTTGGTGGATATCTAGCGGCCAAGACCGATGTAGAGCACTACCTTTCAGAGCGTCGTCGCGAGATCCAGGAGACCAAAGAGAAGCCTTCACACGAGGAAAAAGAGGTCAGCGATATTTTTAGGTCCTACGGCCTCAGTGATGGTCAGGTCGAGCCGGTTTTGGCGCACTTCAGGGCTAATCCAAAGCAATGGGTTGATTTTATGATGCGTTTTGAGCTCGGACTGGAAAGGCCGGATACAAGCCGTGGGCGCAACAGCGCTTTTACGATCGCGCTTTCATATATTATTGGGGGGTTAATCCCGCTATCGCCGTATATAATTCTGAGAGATTCGTCCCGCGCGTTGATTATGTCGGTATTTTTTACGCTGGCGGCGTTATTCGTATTTGGTTATATCAAGGGACGTTTTACGGCGAAGAAACCACTGGTGTCCGGCGTTCAAATGGCACTCATTGGAGCCGCTGCCGCTACCGCCGCGTTTTTCATCGCAAGGATTTTTAGCCACTGAGCTTCCGTTATTTAATGGACACGATAGCCGAGATGATTTTGGAGCCAGACAAGAAGCGAGTAGGAGGTATAGTTTGAACTATGCCGCGTCGTTGCGCCTTGGATTTGACCAAAATAGGGGCTTGCGTCGTATCCATTAAATGGTGAAAACTCAGTAGTTATGGTACAATCTAGAAAATTTAATCAATGGGTTGTCTAACTTTTTTTAAGAGGGGAAATTATGTCAGGCCATTCTAAATGGGCGACGATTAAACATAAAAAAGGCGCGCTTGATGCCAAACGCGGTGCGTTGTTTACAAAACTTATTAAAGAGATCACGACGGCGGCCAGGGCCGGCGGCGGGAGCGTGGAAACCAACCCGAGACTTCGGCTGTCTATTGACAAGG
>CAZAPB010000005.1:0-2711 GCA_964486835.1 uncultured Planctomycetia bacterium | reverse complement strand
CAAGGCCAAAGCCGGCAACATGCCCAGTGATAATATTGACCGCGCTGTAAAAAAGGGCACAGGAGAGCTTCCCGGTGTTACTTATGAAGAGATAATGTACGAGGGCTATGGCCCGCACGGCGTAGCGCTTTTGATTGAATCCCTCACGGACAACAAGAACCGGACGTCATCTGAGATCAGGAACATCCTCGAGAAAAAAGGCGGCAGTATGTCTGGGGCGGGGTCTGTGGCATGGAAATTTGTTAAAAAGGGTCTGATTATTATTAAAAAAGAAGCGACTGACGAAGAAAAGATGATGACGATTGCCCTTGATGCGGGGGCTTTGGATTTTAGCGCTGAGCAGGAAGTCTATGAGATCACGACAGAGCCCAACGATCTTGAAAAAGTAAAAAAGGCGATCACCGACGGAGGAATCGCCACGGAGCGGGCGGAGGTAACGCGCATTCCTTCGGTCATGGCAAAAGTCACCGGGCTCAATGAAGCCAAAGTTGTTATGGCTCTGATGGAAGCGCTTGAAGACAATGAAGACGTGCAGAACGTGTACGCTAATTTTGATATTCCGGATGAGATCCTGAAGGAGCTTGTTTGAGCCGATGAGGGTTCTGGGCGTCGATCCGGGGCTGAGAGTCACCGGCTACGGCGTGGTTGAAGTTCCCGAACATTGGGACGGCAGTGCCAGGAACGCGCGGATACTTGAAGCGGGGATTGTTAACGCCAAAAGCCGCGAAGGCATCTCTGAGCGACTTCGTAAGATACACAATTCTCTTTCCGAAGTCATCGAAGAATTCAGGCCCGATGTTCTGGTGATCGAAAAGTTATACGCGCACTACGAGCATCCGGCCACAGCGATTTTGATGGGGCATGCGCGTGGGGTTGTCTGCCTCTTAAGCGGTATTCATAGCGTGCCTTTGGTGAGCATGGCATCTACCCATGTCAAAAAGTCGGTGACAGGGCATGGACACGCTAAAAAGATCCAGGTTCAGCGTATGATCCAGCATGAGTTCGGCCTGGCACGGCTACCGGAGCCTCCGGATGTGGCAGACGCTCTGGGGGTGGCATTAGCCTATTTATCCACGGTGAGAAGAAAAAAATGACTCGTTGCTTGATTGCTTGCCGTTTAACTTGGCGATGACCGGGCAAAAGAGGCGATAGTGGAAAAGAGGGTGATGGGGTGATCGCGCAAATATCCGGAACTGTTGAAAGCTTGCACGATAATACGCTGATCTTGAGCGTGAACGGGATCTCGTATGAAGTCAATATCCCCACTGCTGTGATCAAAAATTTTGAGGGCCGACTTGAAAAAGACGCCCAAGTAGCCCTAATCACCTACCACTATTATCAAAATGATCCTTCGCGTATGATTCCTGTCCTGATTGGATTCGCCAACCGCATCGAAAAAGATTTTTTTGAGAAGTTTATTACGGTTTCGGGTGTGGGGCCTAAGGCGGCTGTCAGAGCGCTTTCTCAGCCGATCCCTGACATCGCGGCGGCCATTGATGGCGCGGATCTCAAATATCTAAAGTCCTTGCCGGGAATAGGAGAACAGCGCGCAAAGGAAATTATCGCTAAACTGCAGGGCAAAATGGGTCGTTTTGGCTTGATGAGGAACTCACAAGATTCGGGCGTTTCCGCTTCTTCCTCGCAAAATCTTGACCTTGAGAATGAGGCCGTAGAGGTGCTTTTGCAGCTGCAATATAAAAAAGATGAGGCTAAGGAAATGGTCCGAAAGGCTTTTTCCAGGGATCCCAAGCTTTCCAATATTGAGGACCTTTTGAATGAGGTTTACCGGCAGAAGAAATCCAAATGAGCCAGGAAAAAAATCCTTTTTACAAAAAAGAAAAAAAAGATAACGGGCGAGAAAAGATCTCATTTGACCGAGCCAGCCGCGAGGAGCTTGTTGACTCGCGTCTGGGGGATGAGTCGGACGGGATTGTTGAGATGTCGCTCAGGCCATCCAAGATCGACGAATTCATCGGGCAGGAAAACCTGAAAGACAATCTCAAAATTGCTTTGTCCGCCGCCAAAAAGCGCGGTGAATCAATCGAGCATGTGCTGTTGTCCGGTCCTCCGGGTCTTGGCAAAACAACTCTGGCGCATATTCTGGCGCATGAGATGGAGGCTAAGATCATGGCGACTAGCGGTCCCGCGATCGAGCGCGCGGGAGATCTGATCGGCATCCTGACCAATCTCTCCGAAGGCGATATCCTTTTTATCGATGAGATACACCGGCTGTCGAAGGTGGTTGAGGAGTTTATCTATCCGGCGATGGAGGATTATAAGATTGATTTTATCGTCGATAAAGGTCCCTACGCCAAAACGATCAAATTCGCGCTTAAACGCTTCACCTTGATCGGCGCGACCACCCGCCAGGGGCTTTTGAGTTCGCCTTTGCGTGACCGCTTCGGCCTTTCGTTTCATCTTGATTTTTATGAGCCTGAGGATCTGACCAAGATCATCGAGCGCTCCGCCGGCATTCTCTCGATCCCGATAGACGCGAGCGCGGCATTGGAGCTGGCGCGCCGTTCTCGCGGCACGCCGCGCATTGCCAATAAACTTCTGCGCCGTGTGCGTGATTATGCGCAAGTCAAGTCGCATGACCGTATTATTCTCTCAACGGTTGAGAGGGCCCTGGAAGGACATGGAGTGGATAAATGTGGTCTTGATGGACTGGACCGGAAGGTCCTTCGTACGCTTGTGGAAGGCTACGGCGG
>CAZAPB010000004.1:20971-27011 GCA_964486835.1 uncultured Planctomycetia bacterium | reverse complement strand
TCCCAGATCCTGAACCGCGCGCGCCGTGCCATCGGGAGAATCATCATCCATGACTAAAATTTCAAAATCAAGCATCTCCGCCGGCAAAAAAATCTGCTCGATTTGCCCGATAAGAGAAATAATATTTTCCCGTTCATTGTAAGTCGGAATAATCAATGAAATCATATGAACCCCCCTTATAAAACTTTGTCTTTTTTTGGCGCATAAAAATAAAGCGGCTGGGCCGTGATATTGACCGCCTCTGCCGGCGGGGCCGAACGCCCGACAAACTGGTAGTTCTGGTTGAACGCAGACAAGAATTCCGGTGTAAAAGTACGATTGGCTATTAAAGCCGGTGCATAAAAATACAAAATGGCCGCCGAAAAACTCTGCTTATTGAGCTCCGCTAATATGTATTTTTGATCCCAGACACCGCTGTAACTCATCTGGCCCATCGGAAAAGGCTCGTAAAATATCTCCTTGCCGTTGGCGACTAAAAGAGACATGTCTTCACTCAAAATTTTCCCCGGGACCTTGCGAATCAGGAGACTAATCCGGTCAAAATATTCCCTTCGCTTGTCGATGTCATTTTTGACCTTCCTTAAATCCAGGGAAGGGCCCGCCCAGACACACAGCTGACACAAAAGAAGACAATAAACCAGGCTCTGAGTCCACACCTTTGGTATCGACATTTCACGGTCGTCAAACGCGGAAAAAAAACGATCGAGCGCGAAGCCAACCGCAAGACAAGAAGTAGCGCACCATTCGAGGAAATAGTTGGTGTCCGATCCCTGTTTTCCCAGAGAGATCGTCAAGAAAACCGCAAAGACAACATAGAGTCCGAAAAATTTTCTTCTGCCGGGACTGACCGCCTGGGACAATCCCAATAAACTTGCCACAATCAATAACGGCGCGTCCTTTATCGCGACCGTCCAGAACCGCACGATGAGTTGATAAAAAAATTGACGTTTTCCTATCTCGTACGTTGTGTGAAAAAAATAGCCTCCCTGGGACCAATGGTTGAGTATTAAATAAATCAGACCTACCCCTATGGCTTCAACAACCAGAAATAGAACGGCGGATCTGAACTTTCGCCCAAAAACAAGGAAGGAGAAAAACGCGGCGGGAACCGCCATCATCGACGATTTCGTAAAAAAGGCAACAACACTAAACAATATTCCAACAGCAAAAAAAAGACGGCTTTTGTAATCATTTTGAATATAACTCCAAAAACAATAGAATGCGGCAAGCGCCACGCAGACGCCTGTCATATCCACATTCACCTGCACACCCCAGCGACCGGTATAAGGATGTGAGATAAATATCAGGGACGCAATCATGGAAAAACCGCGCCGGACTCCCCCTTTTCTTAGGATCAAATAAATCAAACAGGCGGCAAAAATCGTAGACACAAAAGTCAAACATCTTCCACCGACAAAAGGGGCCGTAAGCCAGCGGTGGAGAAAAGATGACAACCACAGATATACCGGTCCGTAGGGAACCAGCGAGTAGGGCGGCTGACTCAAATCATGATAAGGAATTTTACCCTCTGCCGTGAACCGGATGGCCTGAAAAAGCGCGGGCTCCCCGAGGTTAACCATGTAGGGATAGCTAATTTTAAGACACGCCGTATAGATAAATGAAATGACGCCATACCAACCGGCGGCGGCGGCGCCAAAAAATAAAGCCCGCCTAAAGTGATTGGCTGTATTCATAGATTTCATACATTGGCGGTATATTCAGGTCCTCAGAAATTTTTTTAAAAGGCCTAGGCAAATCCTCAACGGATTGCAGGCCTATTTTTGGGCCAACATTAAAATATGGTTTGTAGACTTTTAAATTATAAGCAACGGTCGCCAGGTCCAAAATCCCGTAACGCACGGATTGCCCGCGAATATAAGATTCAAGCTCACCAAAGTTTTCTACCGCGGGCCACGGCACTACCTTACCCATGATTTTTTCCTCAAAATAAAAAAGATGCTTCATGAAAACAGTTCCCGCCATGATTCGCTCGCCTGTCTGCAAGTGCTCATCGACCCAGCGAAGTTCGGCGACAAACGGATTGGTGAACATGTATGATTTTTTAATATCGATTTTCTGCCAATCAGAATGAATTAAAAGAGAAATGAAAAAAAATATCGCAAAACATCCGGTAAAAGCAAGAACCCAGTATCGACCGCCGCTAATTTTTATTTTTGAAAATAGAGCGTTTCCCAGATCTAATAAGGTCTTGGAAGCAAAAATATAAACAAAAAATAGAACCGGATACAAAAGCCTTGTCGGGGGATTACCCGGAAACACTTTTGAATACCAGCCCACAAACAGCAAAAAAAGAAGTGTCCCGGAAAGGGCAAGCACCGCCGCGTGAGACCGCCTCTCCCGCCAAAGCCCCAGAAAAAAAAGTAAGCAAAGCAATACCGCCCAGATCTCCTGCCACCCGACGCTTCTTTCATAAAATCCCTGCAGTTGTTGAAGATTGATCGGTTTTTCCCAAAAAGCAAATGGTTTCAAGCCGTCAGAAATCATCTTAGGATTACGGACAAATAGCCCAGTCGCAAAAATAGAAGTAATTCCGGTCAGCCCGTGAGTTTTTACAAATCCGGAGAAAGTCGGCGGATGTTTTTTGAATTCCGGCTTGTAATAGTCATTCCACCGGTCCATCCAAAGCACCGAAGAGCTGTCACTGTAAAAAGGCGTCCCGAAGACTTTCAGATTACGGATCAAAAGCGGGCTCGCGAAAATAAAAAATATAGCCAGAAAACCCCAACAATATTTGTTGAGAAAAACCGTACTTTTTTTTCTCGTAAAAATCACAAACACCGCGATCAGAAAAATCGGCAGTGTTAGAATTCCGAGGCTTTTTGTGAGAAAGGCCGCCGACGCGAAGAATCCCGCGCCAAGCCAGTACCGTCCTTTATCAAATCCCTTGGCGGCAAAGAACCAGAACAACAGAAAAAAGATCACAAGCAGAGTTTCGCAGGCAACCATTGTGGACAGATTTAAAAAAGTAGCGCTCGCCACGAGGAAACAAACCGCGATCAGAGCCGTCCCCGCGCAAAACAAATTTCTTACGATATAAAAGTAAACTAATAAAAGCAGAAATCCGAGAATGAAAGTAGCTATTTTTGCATTGATGAAAAAATGAACATTCTTCTCGGCGAAACACGACAAGATCAAAAGATACGCAGGGTGCTGGGTGGCCTCTCGGTATATACCCCTAATACAATTTTGAATATGCTGAAAAACCCCGCCGGTTTCTTTGATTTGATAGGCGGCCGAGAGATAGAAAGTCGTATCCATCTCGATCGGATCCCGGTGCGCCTGCATTCCCAAAAGCCCGGCCAAAACATACCCCGCCAGTAGAAATCCAAAAACAAATATTACACCTATTTTTTTGGCCATGGACTTCCTTAAAAAAACTTACGTTCTTGAACGCTCAAGTATTTCTTGAATCGTTTCAAGCGTCCTGACGATTTCAGCGGCGCCATGTCCGTCGGCTATTGGTTTTTTTCGATGGACGATGCAGTCCACAAAATGATCTGTTTGCTGCCTGAGAGGTTCGATATTTTTGACATAAGGAATCCGGGATTCGCCCTCCTTGACCAACAAATGAAATTCACCGAAATCCTTGTAATAAGGTTCTTTCTCCACTCGCTTATAATAAATTTCCACGGGCCCGGAGAGCGATAAATCATTCCATGTCATCATTTTGTCTTTTCCGACCACCGTTATCTGCCGGATTTTCTTGGGGTCAAGCCAGCTGACATGGATATGCGCAAGAATATTTCCCGGATATTCGAGAGAAACAAAAGCCACATCCTCGATCGCCGGCTGTAAATAACACTTTCCAACCGCGGATAAAACCTTGGGGGTCGCATTGAGCAGATAATTAAATATCGACAGATCGTGCGAGGCCAGGTCATAGACGGCGTTGACATCACGCCGGACAGGCCCAAGATTGGTTCTCTGCGCATGAAGATAATGAATATCACCGATTTCATTGCCGCTGATTAACCGTTTCAATTCAAGAATCCCGGGATTGAACAAAAAAACATGGCCCACCATCAGGATCAGGCTGTTTTTTTCCGCCATCTGGGCTAACGCCTCGCATTCATCGGCGTGAATTGCCAGAGGTTTTTCGCAAAGCACATCTTTGCCGTGCGACAGCGCATCCATGGCAATGCGATAATGCGTCGAAACCGGAGTCGTAACCACCACGGCATCGATATCACAAGCCCGTGTGATTTCCTCAAAATTTTGGGTAATTTCAATGTTGGGAAAATGCTCTTGATTTGCCTTCAACCGCACAATGTCCGTATCACAAATACGAACGACACAGCTGTCAGCATGAAAGAAGAAAGAACGTATCTGGTTTGGGCCCCACTGGCCGCAACCAACCACACCTACCCTTTTTTTAGCCATCGGAAGCTCTCCATTCAAAAAAAACCATCATTAGAATACAATAATACAGACAGCCCGTCAAAAAAAGAAAGGCATTAGTACACCTTAAAAACGGCAGCATCTTCGTCATTATAAATTGTTTCATAAGTGCGGGCATAGGCCGAGGCCGCCGCGTTCATGATCATTCGATATTTGACCACGGACAACGCCGACGCATCTTGCGATAATCGCTGTTTGTGAATCACAATATATTTAACATGGTTGTCCACTAGCATCTTTTTTTGCATATCAAGATAGCGCATGTCATAGATCAGGCGATCGCTCAAAACATTCTCGACCCGCCGGCCCATATAGCCCTGGACGCACGGGATGCCGTGAATCGTCTGGTACATCATGTATCTTGCGCCCTCCCACGGAAGGTCCAAGATGCCGAAGTTTTTTTCCGGATCTTTTTGAATCTCCTTATAAAAAACGGGTAGTTTTACCATTGTCATTTCAGCGTTCACGGAATAATAATCAAAAAAAACCAGCAAAAATACGATGCCAAACGCCGCCGTCGCCTTAAAACCTGGCTTGATCCATTTCAGCCCGAACCGTACCGAAAAAGCCACCAAAATCGCCAAAAAAAGATACGCATACACGATAATTCTTGAAGGGCACCGGGCCTGGGTCAAAAACGGAATCTCCTGGATCAACCGATAGGGCAGCGGAAACGAAAGCGAACGGCCAAGGATATGAGGAAACGCGCCCATCGCCAGGATCATAAAAGCCAAAAGCGCCAGAAAATACCGTCGGCACTCCCGCCAAATCCAGCGGGCGGCCACCAGCACAATCACAAGATTCACCGTCCCAAGGTAAACCGCTTTCTCCCAGTCATTGCCGGTCATCGCGCTGTTCCATGAACGAATGGCGCTTGGGAAAGATAAAAGATGATAGACGTGCGGAATAAAAAAACCCAATACATCCGCGACATAAATATTATGCCCCGTCAAGGTCTTGACGAAAGCATGCCGGCTTGCTGTCAAAAGCATCGGTAGTATCAGCGGCGCTAAACAAATAAAAGAAATCCCCGGGACCCAAAGAATGCGCAGGACCTGGCCAATCGCTTTCTTTGGGTCCCGCAAAATCAAATAAATGACGCCCAGAGCGATAAATAGAAGATTGAACACAAGATAATTCCAGTCACAAAGAGCGCCCATAACCATAAAAAAAGACGCCCAAAGAATATCCCAGTTATTTTTCCCACGGACGACCCGGATCAAAAAAAGAACAAAAAACGGGATCGTTTGAATCGAGGCGATCGTTAGATGATGCAGGGCGTGGGCAAAATGAGAGGGATTGAACGAAAAAATAAAACCGCCTAACAAGCTCACCTTAAAATCACCCGTCAGCTCATGCACAAGCCAAAAAGCGCCGAGTCCGGCCACGATGAACGTATGCATCACCAGTAAATTGTAAATCAAAGGCAATCCCAAGAAATCACGCAGGAACAGCGTGAAAAGAATGCCATAGTAATAGTAATTAGCAAAAAAAAGACTAATCCCTTCGGGGTAAAATAAGTGATGCGTGTGCATAAAAGGAAATGAATGGCGCAGTAATGATTCACTGCCATACCATAGGGTCCAAAGCCAAAACATATTATCTTCGGGGGGACCGATAA
>CAZAPB010000004.1:2499-20961 GCA_964486835.1 uncultured Planctomycetia bacterium | reverse complement strand
CGCTGTTGAAAAATCGCAAGGACGGGAGAAAAAATAGAAGCACCGCCGCAAGATAAATCACGCCGGCCGCTAAAAATTTTTTTACAGTCAATTTCTTCTTCAAACGAACTTAAGGCGTCTCATCGCGATCAGGCACATCCCCAAAAGCAGGCAACCGTGCCTGAAGCGGTGAATTTTTGTCATCCCATAACGGCGCTCGTAATACCTGACCGGAACTTCGGTGATCTTGAGATTCAGTTTTGCCGCGCCGAACAAAAGATCGAAATCTCCGAACGGATCAAAATCTCCGAAATAGACCCTGTTTCGGGCTATTTTTTCATAGTCCTTGCGATAAAAGGCTTTGGTGCCGCAAAGTGTATCCTTGATCCGCTGGCCCAGCAAATACGTGAAAACACCGCTGAAGAATTTATTCCCTAAAATATTCAGAAAACGCATCGCCTGTTTTTCCATCGGATAGACAAGCCGCGTACCGTTGATAAATTCACCCCTCCGCAAAATCAGAAGATCGTAAAACTTGCTCAAGTCCTCGGGAGCTACTGAAATATCGGCGTCCAAAATGATAAAAATATCCCCGGTCGCCTTTTCAAAGGCCAGCCGTACGGCATTTCCTTTTCCCACGGGCCCTGTTTGGTCAAAAATACGGATATTTTTTTGAGGATAAATTTGACTGACGCGTTCCAGCTCCTGGCGAGTGCCGTCCGTCGAATGGCCGTCAACACAAACAACTTCCATGCCCGCCTCAAATTCGGGAATACGGCGAATCAGCTCCTCTATATTGCCCTTTTCATTCTTACAAGCCACAATCACCGATATGCTCCGGTTTTCGGACGGATCTTTAATCTCAGCCTTGGCGATGGTAAAGTGAAGCAGGCAAAGTCGGTTAAAAAAAGGCAGGTTTGAAAAAAAACGGTTTACCAATTCTGAAAAAACCGGAATATAGAGAGGAAACAAAAGCTTTCTCGACCTTCCGATCACTTCAAATCCTGAAATGCGGAGCAGATTCTCAAGGTCATCCAGAGAAAGCCAATTTTGAATGCCCTCTTTCATCCGCAGACCGACAAGATTTCCCAGACGAAGTACAGGCTCCCACAGATAGCTGTAATAATCGATAAGAATCCGGGTGGAAGGCGTACAAACTTTTTGGAGATTTTCAAAAACAAGCTGGACGTCGTCCAGGTACCCGACCAGCCCCGAGAGAATGACATAGTCAAATTTTTCATCGGTTTTAAATATCTCCGCGAAATCATGAACAAATGTGAGCTCCGGATGTGACTTTTTTGCCATTTCCACAAAACACGGGCTTGCGTCGATCCCAAGACCCCTGGAAGGTTTGAGCGCAGACAAAAGATCTCCGTCACCCGAACCGATTTCAAGGATGCGTGAACCCTCGGGAACGAAAAAACGGTAATAATCAACGATTTTTTTGTGATAATACTTGTTTTTATTTTTCCAGCGGGCGCGCTTGCCGGCAATGGCATCAAATCGTAATTCGACTTTCTTGAGCCGTCCTTCCAGACGGTTATTAGAAAATTCTGAGGTTATGACAGCCGGGTCAACTTTTGACATGTTGCGCCAGTATACAATATTTTTGAACTAAATAGAAGTGGATACTATTAATAAGATTCTTATGTTTTAAACGCGCTTCTTGTTATAATTCCTGCATGGAAACCAAGACCAAGAGCCAGGGACCGCAAAAAATCGTTGATGTAGTTTTGGTGCAAAAACATTTTGATTCATTAGCCGATTCATATGACGTCATTAAAAAAGAAAAAAACGGCTACTATTACCAGTGCCTGATCGACGTCGTGACAGCCGTGGTACCTCCCGGAAAAAGAGTTTTGGACATCGGTACCGGAACCGGCGAAATTTTAAACGCCCTTTCCCCCTCGGAAGGCACCGGGATTGATTTAAGCTCAGGGATGATCAAGTTAGCCAAGGTAAAATTCCCTCATCTCTATTTCCAAAACAGCTCTTACGAAAATGCTGACCTAAAAAACACCTTTGATTATGTATTGCTCGTTGATGTGATCGAACACTTGGAATCTCCAGAAATACTTTTCTCCGGACTAAAAAAATTCTGCAATTCCGCCACTCAAATCGTGCTAACCATGGCTAATCCCTATTGGGAGCCGATTTTGTTCATTCTTGAGAAATTACACCTGAAGATGGAGGAAGGACCGCACCGGCGGATCTCCGAAAAAGAGCTTCTGGGCTACGCCGCGAAAGCGGGGTTTTGCGTGATGACTTCAGACACACTGGTCCTGCTACCGATCAAGATCCCTTTATTGACTTTTTTTTTCAACCACTGGGTGGCAAAATTGCCGCTGATCAAGAACATGGCATTGATTAAACGTTACGTATTTCGAACATCCTCGGATTTTACTCCCGCTTCAAAACGGCCGCCAAGATGTTTGGCCAAAAATCTCTCACAAGCAGTGTAAAATTTGAGCCTGTTTTCGGGCCGGGCGAATCCGTGTCCTTCATCGGGAAACAGCAGGTATTCGTGATCAATCCCTCTCTTTTTTAAGGCCGCCACGATTTGCTCCGATTCCACCCGGTTGACCCGCGGATCATTGGCGCCCTGGGCGATTAAAATCGGAATTTTAATACGCTCGGTATGAAAAAAAGGCGACCGCGATTTGAGAAGCTCCCGGTCCGTGTCAGGGTTGCCGACCCGCCGATAAAATTCAGACTTGTAAACACTCCAATAAGGCGGAATAGTATTCAAAAAAGTAATAAGATTGCTCGGGCCGACCACATCGACCGCGCAATGAAAAAGATCCGGTGTAAAAGTAGCTCCGGCTAGAGATGCGTAGCCTCCGTAGGAGCCGCCGTAAATGCCTATTTTTTCAGGGTCCGCATAACCTTTTTCAATAGCCCACCGAACCGCATCCACCAGGTCCTCCTGCATCGCGCCGCCCCATGCCTTATCCGCCGCGTTGACAAATTTTTTTCCAAAACCGGTAGAACCGCGAAAATTAACCTGAAGACAGATATATCCCCGGTTGGCTAACCATTGTGCCTGGCCATTATAACCCCACGAGTCCCTCGACCAGGGGCCGCCGTGCACATTCAGCACCATCGGCAAACCGGATCTTTCCCGGCCAGGTGGAAATGTTATGTAGCCATACAGCACAAAACCATCGCGTGAGATCACTTGGACAGACTCCATCGGAGCGAGCGTGAATTCGTCAAGCGCGGGTCTGCTCTTAAAAAGAAATACCGCCTTTTTTGTAACTCTGGAAAAAACATAATAAACCGGAGACCCTGTGTCTTTGATAAAACTAATCAACCAAATTTTATTCGCATTATCTCTGCTGACAATGGAAAAATCCACGGGCTCAATTTTTGAAATCAGATCCACATCCTCCCGGATGGAAGGATCCAAAACCGTGTACCGGATCCTGTCCTTTTCAAACGTCACCAGCTGTGGCTCATACGTGTCCGGCTCAAACATCACATCGCGCAAGTCGCAATCCGGATCCTCTGCGAGAATCTGAACCGCGCCCCCATCCAGTGACATTTTTTTTAAACGACTCATGTCCGAATCGGTGGAGTCCTTCAGGTAAACCGCGCGGCCGTCACGGGAGAATATCAAAGGCCCGTTGGCCATACCGTCCCGGAGACTCCATCCGGTCAACCGTTTCCAGGGATCGTTTTCACTATTTCTCACCAAAAAATCAGTTCCGCCGTCCGTTCTTGACGCAACCGCCCCAACAATCCGCTGGCGCGCGTCCGGCACCCAATCAGAGATACTGCCCGTATTTTTGGCAATCATTTTGAGCTGTCCTGTTGTCAGATCCAAACGGTAGACATCATGAAAAGCTTTGTTTTCCTTATTCATCGAAATCAAGATTGTGTTGGGAAAATTTTTGTCGACATCAACTATTCTCACTTGAACATTCTCAAAAGGGGTGTAATCTCTCACCTTCAAAGTCTTTACGTCGACAGAGCACAACCGCCAATTTTCATCGCCCGCGGTATCCTGAAGATACAGAATATGCCGGTTGTCGTGCGCCCAGAAGTAGGTACGGATCCCTCGGCCGGCATCGTGTGTTATTGGACGGTCATCATGACCGGCCAATGAACGCACCCAGATATTAAGCACACCCTTGAAAGGGGCCAGATATGAAATAGCTCGCGAATCAGGTGAGATCTGAGGCATTACTTTCTCGGGATTCCCGAAGAGAACGCCTCTTGGGATCAGATCAACTTCCGCAAAAGTTGTCACACTAAATAAAGGAAAGAAAAGGATAAGAATAAAAACAATACGGCAAAACCAATACGATCTATGAGTAGGCAATCTCACCTGATCCATCTTTTTTAGCAACCGGATGATTTTGCTGATTGATACGCAGTAACGGATCGCTATTGGCGGCGGGATGTCCGGACTCACTGATCTGATGAGAAGGATCGTTATCCGCCAAAGGATGGCTGTCTTTCTCTATAAAATTAGGCGGACTGATCCTAAATCCCCTGGGCTCCTCAAGCTGGCCTATTTGTTTTTCACGAAAACCGGGAGGAAACTCCACAAAATCGAGCAGTTTCTCTCTAAAACCTAATGGAAACTCCCGGTAACTATTGGGCTTTTCGCTGTACCCGATTGGCTTCTCCCGGTATGTCAGCGGGTACGGATGAATATTTTTTTGGATGACTGAATCCTTGCCATTGCTATCGTCCGCCCACACGCCAGGCCCGCAAATAAACACAAAAAAAACTAAAATAAAGAGACCTCTGAAAAGTTTACTCATTGCGAGGAACTCTTTTGAACTCCACTCACAAACAATCATGATGGCGCTTGTAATCTTCTCTCGATCCGCCGAAGCACACCATCGATCATCATAAGCTGGTACGACAGGTTTTGGCGCGGTTGTTGTAGTGTGGATCTGGTTTGCCCATTCTGATGGCGCGCTGTTAAAATCTGGCCAAGCGTTTCGCCCTCTGCAGAGCCAGAAACTAATTTCCCGCTAGCCTTCGCGCTGTCATTGGCAGGAGCGTATGTCCACAACTCCACTCTTTGCGCTTGCCCTTTATCGGGTGGGCTGACAACCGCATTAGGCCTTCCAAGAATCAGAACAATTTCTTCTTGGTTCATTCCGGGAGACACCTTCATCATCTTCTCTTCTAAAGTATCGCTTGCCAGAAGAACTGCTGGAATGAAAAGACAAATGAAAGGTAAAATCAAAAAAAAATTCAAGACTCTGTTATTCTTCATAAAGTTCGCCGCCGGATAGTCCAGGGCAATAATATCTTAAGTTTTACGCGCCTTTTACGATCCTCTTCTGAGCGATCCGCGACCGCCGCATCGCAAGGCTGATTTTTTTCCGAGTTTCCGCCGAATGATGCTTGCCATACATCGGGTTTGCGTTTCCCTTGGTGGCCATCTGAATCTTTCGTAAAGCAACCTTCGTATGGCGTAAACCATACATCGAGTTGTTTTTGCCTCTTTGAGTCAAACTAATTTTTAGCTTTGTCGCCTGAGACATCTTTTTTCTTTTCATCAAATTTGATCCTTTAGTGATCTATTGTTTTGTGTGTGTTTAATTTACGTCTTGGTCGTAATCATATTATTTGATGTGACTTAACCGATTGTAACCCCAGATTCATTTGCAACCAATTCGAATCACCTCTGAGACCAATGTTACCATAAGAAGAACCTAAATTCAGTATGTCTCTTTATACCAAAGAAAACACAAAAAGTAAGCAGATTGTTCCCCTCGGACGGCTGAGCCATTATTTATACACAAAAATCATCGCGTAAATAATGCCAACCACAATGGTCATTCCTATCAATAGCGCCAGCCACGCGAAAAACTTAATCACCTTAACGGTTTTAGGGGGCAGAGGATCGGCAAGATGCTTCTCCAGGTCCCCGCGCGCCATCAGCGCCTCATATTCGGCGGGCTTGTCTTGTTTTAGCTCTTCCAAGGACATCCGTCCCGTAAAGATGACGGTATCCATCGGGAATTTTTCAGGGCGAAAATGCGTGTTGAAAAAATGTATGGTGAAAATAAAACCAACGGCCAACAAGGCCTCATCGCTGTGGATGATCGTCGCGACATTGATGACCCATCCCGGGAGAATAAGCGTAAATGCCTGGGGGAACCAGAGCATAAGACCTGAAATTCCGATGATCGTCACTCCCCAGAATACGGCGAAATAATCAAACTTTTCCCAGTATGTCCAGCGGCCGTAATGCGGCCTCTCGCCTTTACCCAAATACCATTTAAACGTCGCCACAATTTCCCGGACATCCCTGAGCGTGAAAAGAAGCGTATCGGGTCCAAACAGCATCTTTTTCCAGCTTCCAAATTGAGTGCGCTTACGCCGCAGAAGGTCGCCTAAATGAGTAAAAAAGATGCCAAACATCAGTACCGCGGCGCAGCGATGCAGAAAACCCGAGACCTCAAATCCCCCGAAGAAGCGGGACAGGGTTGCCGCCCACGGGGTATAAGAAAACTTCAGCGTCATGCCCGTGATCGCCAGGGTCAGAAAGCTCACAATCAATGACGCGTGCAGGATCCGGTACATCAGAGGAAAGCGGACATATTCTTTGCCGCTGGCATGGGCGGTTTTGGACAAGTGAGCGCGTTTGGTTATGATCGACCGTATAAGCCATAGCAGCGTGTGAATTCCACTGACCGCAAAAGTGCCTACCAACAAGACCGTCATCGCCCAGAAAGTGAAAAATATCCAGGGATACTTTTTGGGATCATGGTGCGTCGCGTGGGTCAGATAGCCGGCAAACCGCCTGGTCGCGCCGGAATGACACTTCTGGCAGGTATTCACAATGTTTGCGCGGCTCAGGCTGGAACGCGTGTCGGTCACGGGCAATATTTCATGAGAACCATGGCAATCGTGGCACTTGGCCGCCTTGGCATATCCCAGTTTGGCCGCTTTTCCGTGAAAGGTCTCAAAATAAGTCTCGGCGATCTTGGAATGACATTTGCCGCAGATATTCATGATCCCAAATTTAAACGTATCCATATCCGTTCGTTTGATCGTATGCGCCGAATGGCAGTCATTGCATACCGGCAACGGCTCGCCCGTTTTACTTTTTCCGGGCCCATGGACACTTTGAACACACTTTTCATACACGCCCTTGTGGTATTTAGCGCAAGTGGCGGCAATGTGGTTGCGGTTCACGTTCGACTCGGGGCGGATGAAGGCAATTCTTTGTGGGCAGTGTGACAGCTGGTGCACATGGCCGTCACCACCAGACCGCTTTTCAATAGGACTTTCCCGTGTATGCTTTCCACATAATTTTCGGGTATTTGATGCTGACTGCCCTTATACCGAAGCGCGGCTTTATGATTCTCCTGATGACGGCCGGCGCATAGAACCGGTACATTTGTCGGGTAGGTCGGTGATTGAGTGTTCTGCTTTCCCAGAACCGAATGCTTTCCATGGCAATCAATGCACGCCGGCGCGTTTGGCTCATTTTGAGCGTGAAGCTTCCCATGAGTGCTTTGCCGGTATTGATCCGTCTGATCGTTGTGACAAACAGCGCAGTTCACCTTATTTTTAATCGTCGCGCAGGCGCGTTCCAGAGAAGGCGTGACTTCATTGTGACACTTAGCGCAGGAGGTTTTAGAATGAATTGAATTATTGGTCTCCGTTTCATTCACAAAAAGAGAACGGCCGTCAGAGGATTTGATGTCCTGTTTAGCGTGACACATCAGACAATCTTTGTCCGCTACCCCTTCGTCATAGAATACTTTGCGGGTCTTATGCGGTTGATGGCACTCCACGCATACCGGAATACTATTCGGGGCCTTCTCCCATAATTCGCCCTTGATCACCTTCCGATGGACACTCTCGATCTGGGCGTGACATTTTAGACAAGTTGAGACAATATTTTTCTTGGAAATCGTCGAAAGAGGGTTTGTATGAGGCAGAATATCATGGGCGCTGTGGCATGACACGCACGTCGCGCTCACAACCAAACCCTTCTTAAAAAGATCCTCCCCGTGAATGCTCTCGGAATAATTCTCAAGAATATGATCCTGATGGATTTCTCTCTGCAGGGAGACGGCGCCACCCTCACTGTGGCAAGAGCCACAGACAAAAGGGATCCGTAAAGCCGATACCTTTGAATTTTTATCTTTGACGGGAAGTATGTCATGCGCCCCGTGACAGCTGGCACAGCGCGGCGCCAATTCATCGCGCTTCGCGAGCGCCCGGCCGTGAAGACTTTCTGAGAATTTCTTTTGCTCGGTCTCATGACAGCTTCCGCAAACAACCGGCTTCAAAGGTGTTTGGTGCGGAAATTCGCTGTTTGCCAGGTCGGCGTGACAGTTAACACATTGGAGCTGGCCATGCACCGATTGGCCGAATGGCTTATTATCAACAAACAGCGCGATGGTTTTTCCCCCACGCTCCGTCGTCAGCGTATCATCTTCGTGACAAGCCAGGCAATCGCCATTCTCTACGGCAAGCGCCGCCGGCGACACCAGAAAAATAAGCGCCGTAAAAAACAAAAAAACACGAAAGCGCGAGGTAAAGCCGCTCTTACTCATGCGGGTCATCGCCTTCTTCCGATTTCCCTGTCGTCATGCTCCAGTTCATCGGATAATGCGCCGGATCAAAAATAGTAAAATAGAAATGCCAGACAACAATAGCTGAAGTCGCCAGCACGGCTTCGTAGAAATGAACCGTTGTCGATACGTCCAGCACCCATTTGGGGAAATATTTCATGGCCAGGTTCTCATAAGTCAGAAGCGCGCCCGTCACGATCATCACCAGAGACCCCCCAGACCAGCGCCCAATATTCAGCTTTTTCGATATAGCTGTAGTGGTTTAGTTTTGGCTTTACCGGAGTCAAACTCAAATTGTGTTTGGTCAGATCAATCACGTCCGAAAAGTCTTTTTTGGCCGGCAAAAATGCCTTCACCTGGTAGCGGCCGCGGCGCGTGAATATCATATAAAATGCGTGGTACACGCTCAGCCCGCAAAAAATAATGGCCATTGAGCGATGCAGCAGGCCGCGCCAGTCAACCCCGCCGCGCCGCCAACCATGCTGAAAGGAAATGCCCACCAGGCATCCGGAAACCTAAGCGCAAAGCCCGTGTAAGCAAGCATGATAAACGTAACCGACAAGACCAAATGCTGGACCCTCTCATTGGCCGTAAAACGCGTATTTTTTGATTTTTCTTTCTTGCGTAAATAGTGCTGTTTGAGTTTGAAACAAAAATCGAGCAGATTGTGAAGGATCATTCCGCCGATAACCATAATGATCAAGAAAATGTAGGCCATGGTCACATAATAAACAATGCGATCACTATGCACGGAAGGCTTCATGTGCACAGAGCCCATCGCCAGCTGTTTACCGACATTCGGGTCACATTTGCCGCAGGTCTGCTGGAGGTTCTTCTTGTTGACCGATGACTCGGGATCGCTGGAAGGCAAAATATCGTGCGCGCCATGGCAACTGGCGCAATTAGCGACCATGTTCCTGCCAAATTTGCCCGCCAAGCCGTGATAGCTTTCCATATACGTTTTAAGACGATCCGTGGGAAGGCGATATTTGGTCGTGATTTTTTCCGAAGCGTGGTACTGCCCGCACACTTTTTCAGAGACAGAAGTCGAATATACTTTTGAGTTCGGATCAAGCCGCGCCAGAATATTGTGCTCCCCGTGACAATCCGTGCAAACCGGCGCTTCCCACTTTCCGGCCGCCGCGGCCTTGCCGTGCACGCTGCGTTGATAGGTCTTGAGCACGTTTTCGTGGCACTTCCCACAGGTCGTCTCGACATTCGCCCTATAGATCTTTGATTTAGGATTGGTCGGCGCGTAAAGATCATGGGAACCGTGGCAATCCGAGCAAACCGCCGAACCGACTACCCCCTTCTTTGCCAGCGCCTGGCCGTGAACCGTCATCAAATACGATTTGACGGGCATCGTCTCCAGCAGCTTAAAGGGTTCCATCATTTTTTGGTCTTCATGGCAAACAGCGCAGGTCGAGGCGATATTCATACGATTGACCGGCGAAAACTTGTCGTGAGTACTTACCACACGGTGCCCGTCACCGTGACAGCCCAGGCAGGTCGCGGCGGGCGCGCCGTGCTTTTTTGCCTCGCCATGGCCGGAGGCGTTATAAATCTTCGCTTCAAAGCGATGGCAATTACCGCAGTTTACTTTGGCTAGTTTTTCCGGGGGAGGAATCTCTTGAATATCATTATGGCAGGATGCGCAAAGATTTGAACCGTGAATTGATGCGGCAAAAAAATTCTCATCAATAGTCGTGTGGCAGGCTAGACAATCATCGTTGGCAATCTCTTCAGCCGCAAAAATCGCGGATGGCCGGAAGATAAGAAAAATAAAAAACAGATAAAAAAATATTATTTTGCGTTCGACCCATAAAAAATATGGATTTATCACCTTTCTCTAGGTTGAAGATAAGCTTATCCTATTTAGATTCCTATGCTATATAACAAAACAGATAAAAGACCACAATATTTGGGTAGTTGGTTAATTTGTCATGACGACGTTCAAACTGACCCACTACCAATATTAGAGCGTGTCCTTTTGTCAGGAGTAAACGCGTGTGAAACACAAGTAGAAAAGACAGGGCAGAAGCTTTTCGCTAACCCGCTTTCAAATCTGAGGATCGAGCCCTTTGACCGGAGGTTCATAAGAGCAGCAGATATCCTCAGCCAGATAGTCGCCGGTCATGGCATAAGCGCGCGCGCGGGAGCCGCCACAAAAATCCTTATGCTCGCAACGCCCACATTTGCCCTTAAGAAGAGAAGTGTCTCGAAGCTGTCTGAAAATCGGGGAGTTTTTATAAAGCTCAGAAAGCGGTGTTTGGCGCACGTTACCTGTCTTGACCGGCAAAAAACCGCTCGGATATACATCTCCCAGATAGGAAACAAAGGCAAAACCTTTTCCGGCATTCACACCCTGAGGCGCCATGCCGATCGAGCCGCCCGGCCCTTCGGTACGGCGCAGCGCAACGGGCATTTCACGACGGAGAGTCCCCTCTTTTCTAGCGACATAAGCGCGATAATGAGGAGCCTCGGTGACTTTGATCAAAAACGGGACACGCTTGCTCGCTTGGTGGATCTTCTCAAACGCTTCGTCAAATTTTTGCGGCGCGATCAGGGGCATTTCCTTGCCACGCCCCATCGGCACGAGAAAAAAGACCTCCCAGAAAACAATATTCTGCGCTTCAACCAGGCATATCAGCTCATCCAGATCCTTGGTATTGTGAATATTGATGAGTGAGTTGATCTGCACGGCCAGGCCGAGTTCGCCGGCGATCTTTAAAACCTCGAGGGTCTGTTTAAAAACGCCGGGCACCCGCCGGAAGGAATCATGTTCTACGGCGGTGGGAGCGTCGAGACTGAACGCGATCTGGTCCAAACCGCTTTCTTTGAGCTCGATCATTTTTTCCCGTGTGAGCGCCGGAGTTACCGCAGGAATGGCTCCGGTTCTGAAGCCCAGTGATTTTGCCTCCCTGATCAGGATTGCCAGATCTTTCCGTTTAAGCGGATCTCCACCGCTGAAAACAATGATCGGAGTTCCCATCGAACGAATATCCTTGAGCATCTCAATGGCTTCGGCTGTCTTGAGCTCATTGGGATCCGGTTGGGAAACAGCCTCGGCGCGGCAGTGAATGCAAAGAAGATCACACGCATGCGTTGTCTCCCAAATCACCAGAAAGGGTTTTTGGGAATAATCAAAATTCATCGAATGCGCCGGACGGTGTTCCATAAAGAGAGGCTCAGCCTAGGTTAGAAGTGATTTAATTCAGTCGCCATCGAACGCAAACCCGTACTTTCTCATTCATCCTCTTCCAGAATACCCAAAAAAGCCGTGATAACCTCGGGGTGAAATTGCGTTCCCGAATTATTTTTTAACTCTTTAATAGCCGCTGTTTTGTCCATCGCCTTACGGTAAGGACGAGTCGTTGTCATCGCGTCGAACGCGTCGGCCCCGGCAATGATGTGAGCGAAAACGCTAATGTCATTGCCGCTCAGTTTTTGCGGATAACCAGTTCCATCATAGCGCTCGTGGTGCATATAAATACTCGTCATGATGATTTCATTGAAACACATAGGTTTCAACGCCACGGTACCGATCAGCGGATGCTGGCGAATTATCTCCCATTCATCGGCAGTAAGCGGACCCTCTTTGTTTAGGATCTGCTCATGTACGGCAAGCTTTCCTATATCATGCAGTTCACCCGCGCGCCAAAGCATGTCAGCCTGCTCCTTTGGCAAACCCATTTTTAGAGCGATTCGCTGGGCGTAAGCGCCTACACGTTCGGAGTGGCCCTTTGTGTGTTTGTCTTTGGCCTCCAACATGTGCGCCAATGACTGCACCACACGGAAGAAATATTCTTCAAGCTCTTTACGCGACGCAAGAAGCGCGATAGCCATTTGATTAAAAGAATTCGAAAGCTCCTCGAGCTCGTCGTGCCCCTTGACCTCAACGTGATAGTTTAGTTCACCGGCGGAAAGATGGCGTGTGCCTTCAATGAGCTTATTGATGCGAACAGTCATGCGATGGGAGAGGAGTACGCCCAACGCCGTAGAAAATAGGAGTCCGGATAACAACACCCAAAGCGCCGCGCGCTGAATTTTCTCCCGAGCCATGTAAACATCGCGTGCGTCCATATCGATGCCCATAAGAGCGATCGCCGTACCGTTACTGTCACGTATCGGCGCATACGCGGATAAAGTAACGCCCCTCTCATCCCGCATCAGCTCCTTGTCGACGGAAGACTCAGTGAAACCACGCATCATTTCAGGAGAGCGTCCCGGCATATAAGTGTTACCCGGATAAGTGGCCAGCTCTTTTTCTCCGGCACGTTTAACCTCGGCGCCCAGATCCACGACAAATTGCCATATATCCGGTTTGTCGGTTTTACGGAATATGTAAATGTGTTTTATGGAAGCATTCATCTCTCTGATCTTGTTGAACTTGGCGGCGATTTCATGGTAATCGGGGCTTTGGATTCCGGTATGATTCAGAGGGATGCGCATGAGCTTTTGGGCATCAACCAACAGAGATGCCGTCCGGACTGTGACGATCAACTGCTGTCTTAACTGCTGAAATTGGGCATCGACGCTGAAACTGTAAATGAAAACATGGCTCAACGCGGTCACCAGCAGTAAAGACAGTACGGCGACCGCCGTCACTTTAACCTGAAAACCGAATACAAACCTCTTAGCTGTCTGACTCAATCCCCGCCCTCGTATTTTTTTTAAAAAATGTCAGCGCCATATTCCTTCGAGAAAAATCAAGAAAGTCATTTCAGAATAGAATTCATTTTAAAGCTTTGAAACCCATTGAGCAATAAAAACTACCCGTAGGAAATATCTTTTTCCATATCACTCATATCTCAAAGCTTCTATCGGATTGAGATTTGCCGCCTGCCGCGCCGGCCAAAGGCCAAAAAGGATGCCGACGGCGACTGAAAAAATGGTCGCCATCAAAACAGAGGCAATAGAAACCTTGGTGGCCCAGCCGGCAAAAGCCGAAAAAGATACCGCGACGGCCACCCCCAGAGCAATCCCTAAAATTCCCCCGGCAAATGTCATGACGACGGATTCGACCAAGAATTGGCTTATAATATCCGTCTTTCTGGCGCCGAGAGCCTTGCGCAGACCGATCTCTTTAGTGCGCTCGGTTACAGAAACAAGCATAATATTCATGATCCCTATACCGCCGACAAGAAGCGAGATGGCCGCGATCGAACCCAAAAGTACGGTCATCGTCCGCGTCGTGCTCTCAAGCGTCTCCTGGATCTGCGCCATATTTCGAATCTGAAACGAGTTCTCATTTTCCTTGTCCAGATGGTGGCGCTTGATAATTATTTTTTTAATAGAATCCTGCGCCGCGTCGATCAGCTCCGGCTCACGTACCTCGGCGTCAATCGAGTCCACATATTGCTTGCCCAACAGGCGGTACATCGCGGTCGTGACCGGCACAACGATCACATCGTCCTGGTCGTGCCAACCCGTCGCTCCTTTTGAAGGCAAAATGCCGATGACGCTAAAATTGATCCGGTTGATCTTGATCTGGGCGCCAAGCGGGTTGGCATCGCCGAAAAGCTGTGAGGCAACGGTAGTTCCTAAAAGGGCAACTTTTTGCCGCACACCCATCTCCTGTTCGGTAAAAAACCGTCCGCTTACCGGCGTAGCGGCCCGCATCAGTTCATAATCGACGCCGACGCCCTGCACCTGAGTGCTCCAATTCTTATTGGCATATACGATTTGAGCTCGACCTTGGACATTGGCCGAAGTTCTTTTGATCTCCGGAGCCTTAGCAAGCGCATAAGCGTCTTGCAAAGTAAAACGAGTGACCGAACCCGCTTCGAGAGCGACGCCTCCCACCTGCGATGAGCCGGGCCGAACCATCAGAAGATTAGATCCCAGCGACGCAAGCCTGGCAGAAATCGATTCTTTAGCTCCCTCTCCGAGCGCCAACATCGCGATGACAGCGCCTACGCCGATCAAAATACCCAGCATGGAAAGAAGAGAGCGCAGTTTGTTGGAAAATATGGAGTGTACCGCCTCCCGCAAATGGTCCACCCATTCGGCGCGATCGACTTTCAGATTCTGGCGGGAAAGAATTTCATCCACAGAGGCCGTGTCAACCAGCGGCACATAAGGTTTGGTATCGGCCAACGGCGTCTTTTCATCGGTGAGGATTTTCCCATCACGCATAGAGATAATCCTTTTAGCGCGCAAAGCAACATCTCTTTCATGCGTCACAAGAATAATCGTCTTTCCCTTTTGATTAAGGCCCTCAAGGATCTTGATGATCTCTTCTTCGCTTTTTGTATCAAGATTTCCCGTGGGTTCGTCGGCAAAAATGATCGGGGGCTCGTTCACCAGAGACCGGGCGATCGCGATACGTTGTTGCTCTCCCCCGGAAAGGTTGTTCGGTTGATGACCGGCGCGCTCTGCCAGCCCCACGTCCTTGATCTTCTGGAGCGCGCGGTCCTTGAGATCGCGCTTTCCGGCGTAAATCAACGGAAGCTGAACATTTTCAAGAGCCGTATTGCGCTTGAGAAGATGGAATTGCTGAAAAACAAACCCGGCAATATGATTGCGAACGATGGAGAGTTCGTCATCGGAAAGGCGACTGATATCTTTTTTACCTAAAAAATAGGAGCCCGAATCCGGCCGGTCCAAAAAACCGAGGATGTGAAGAAGCGTGGATTTGCCTGAACCTGACGGCCCCATGATCGCGACAAATTCACCGGGTTCAATCTTAAGCGAGACGCCTTGAAGCGCCCGCACCTCATGGCCGCCCAAAATGTATGTTTTCGTTAGATCTTTTAGTTCGATCATAACCAAATACCTTTTGTTTGCATTAATGCCGGCCGCCCCCGCCTCCGGGCATGAATGGATTGGCCCCCGAAGAAGATTTCTTTCCCGAAACCGCTTTTTGGGTACGAATAACCAGCGTATCGCTCTGATCGATCCCCGAAATGACCTCCACGTTGACGTCATCCGCCATCCCGAGCGTCACGGTGCGCTTGGAGGGTTTTGTATTCTTACCCTGACTGACGAACACCGCATCCCCTTCTTTGCCGCGCTTGGCCGCTTCCAAAGGAATCGTCAAAATGTTGTCCTTGCTCAGTTCAATGATCCGCACATTAGCGCTCATGCCTGAACGGAAAACGGACGGCACCTCTTTGGGAAGCACATCCACCTGGTAGATCGTGACGTTATTGACCGTTTGGGACTCATTATAAATATGTTGAACAACCGCTTCGGCCAGCACATCAGGATAGGCATCGAGTGTGATCACCGCCTTCTGCCCTTCTTTCACGCGTCCGATATCTGTCTCATCAACCTGTGCCTGCACGATCAAGCGATCCGAGAGAACCACCACTGGGTCGGCTTGAGCGACCGTTTGCCCGGGCTGCATCTTGCTGACGATCACAGCGCCGTCGATCGGAGCGACCAAAGGTATGGGCTTATAAACCTCTTTCCAATAACTGAGCTCCTTTTCTCCTTCAGACTGCGCGACGTCCAATAAAGCCGCGCGCTCATCCGAGCTCATCAACGCCACCACATCGCCCGCCTTGACCGTTTGTCCTTCGGTGACAAGAATCTGTTCAACGCGACCCGCCACCGGAGGCTTCATCTCCAAACGGTTCTGCGGCTGTACCTTCCCGGTCGATGTGATGAATCTCTCGATACTGCCCATGCAGGGCTTGACCTCTCTGCTCGTCCAAAGTTTTTGATCTTGTTTTGGCCTAGCCACGAAAAAAGCAATCACAACCAACACGAGACATCCGGCGATCCATAAACGTTTATTCTTCATTTAAAGTCTCTCCTTTAGCCTGTTGCCAGACGGCTTCGGCCAACAGCGTCGCGGCCTGGTCGTTTAGATAAGTTTTTTGTGTGCTGACAAGATTGTTCTCAATAATAATCCAATCGTTAAAAGTAATAAGTCCGGTCGCATACTGTTTGGTAGCTATCTTGGCCCGCTCGGTGTCCGCCTGTACAAATTTCGCATCCACGTCCGTCTGACCCATCGTATTTTGGAATTTCGTCCAGGTGACGTTGAGAGTCAGTAAAACCGTATCACGGCCGCTTCGCTCATCGGCTTGAGTCTGACGAAAAAAAGCCTTCGACTTAGTGGCCGACGCGACAAGATTTCCGCCTTCAAAAATCGGCATGGTCAATGCCAGCCCTCCGGACCACTCCCGGCCGCTGGGCGGCCAATCCGAGGACGACTTTCCTTCGGAGCCAGTCGCATAAACCTGCGGCAAAAAAGAGGCGATGCTCGAATCCACTCCCCAACGCGCCGCTTCGCGCTGGACGATAAGACCCAGCAATAAAGGCGTCTGTGCCGCCAGCGATTCAAAATCAGGCTTGGGTTGCGCTTTATCAGCGATCGAGAAATCACCGACAGCCTTTACAGGGACCTGCCGGGCCCGCCCGAGTTCCTTGGTCAGCTGTGCCTGCGCCAGGCCCACACTCCGCATGGCCTCCTCGATCTCGTAATCCGCTTGCGCGAGATTGGCTTCCGCCGTCAGAAGCGCTCCGCGGTCTTCGCGGCCGGCTTTATAAAGCAACTGAATGAGGTCCCGGCTTAACCGCCGCCGCTTGGCAATTTGTTGCGTGAGACTGACCAACTCCTGAGCTTTAAGCATGTCGACAAACGCGGTCCGTAAACGCAGTCGGACATTCGAAGATGTCACCTCATAGCTAAAACTGCTGGACTCGAGTGTTTTAGCCGCCCGCTGGATATCGAAATAAGTCTTGAATCCATCAAACAAAAGCTGTCTGCCGCTGATGCCATACGAGTAGGAGTCTGCCCGCTCTGAGGACGACGGTCTTTTGGAAGTGTCTGCGCCAAGGCTTCCGGTGATCTGAGGGTAGAGATTACTCACCGCGACGGATTCGTCCGCCTTGGACTGCGCGACCTTAGCTTGCGCCGAAACTAAGTCGGGGTGGTTCTTCTTTGATTCGGCCACCGCGTCTTTCCAAGACAGGTTCTCATCGCCGAATGCCGCAGAAGTGACAAGGATTAAAGAAAAACCAAGCGCGGCGGCGAAGAACTTCAAATGATTTATTATTTTCATAAATCCCCGTTAAAATAGTGAAAAATCATTATATCACCTATTTTTTATCTCTTTCCTAAATACGCCACAACGTCGTATTTTTATGCATTCCAATCGATTTAACGGTTAGACGCTGGCATGAGAAAAAAGATTAACAGAAAGCTTTCGCAAAATATTTAGAGGGCAGGACATCAATGCAAAAAATGTTTGCGGATCAAAAACCGTATTTCTTCACGTACCACGTTTTTACCTTCTGGGTGACGATCACATATCCCAAAACAATACCGATCAAAGTCAGAAAAAATGCGGCGGATGGCCGCTCAAAACCAAAATATTTTCCGAGCGGCAACACGGTAATTGAGATACCCACCGTGATAATAAAAAGGGACATAAACACCAGAAATTTGCTCGGCCGGCTTTCAATAAAAGGAATTTTTCCTGTCCGGATGATGTGGATCACGATCGTCTGAGTGCAAAGAGATTCCAAAAACCATCCTGTATGGAACATGATCTCTGAAGATTTAAAGAAAAATATCAAAACACCAAACGTAATGAAATCAAACAACGAACTCACCGGACCAAAAATAAGCATGAACTTTTTAATGGCTTTGATATCCCACGGCTTTGGTTTCTCAAGATATTCCGGATCCACCTCATCCGTGGGAATTGCCACCTGAGAGATATCATATAAGAAATTATTCAAAAGGATCTGGATGGGCAACATCGGAAGAAACGGGAGAAAGATGCTTGCGCCTGTCATGCTGATCATATTCCCAAAATTCGAGCTCGCCCCCATCTTGATATATTTCATGGTGTTGCCGAATGTTTTGCGCCCTTCAATGACGCCGTCCTCCAAAACAAGTAAACTCTTCTCCAGGAGAATGATATCCGCCGATTCCTTGGCGATATCCACCGCGTTGTTGACTGAA
>CAZAPB010000004.1:0-2489 GCA_964486835.1 uncultured Planctomycetia bacterium | reverse complement strand
TAATGGCATGGGTAATGGATGTTATTTTTCCGTAAAGCCCATATATTGGGGAGTTTATGGTTTTTAAGACTTTGGTAGCAGCTGCCTGATCAGACGAAATTAAATTTGCAATATCAACAGCAGTATCCACTGAAATTCCCACATCAGCCGCCTTAAGCGAAGGCGCGTCGTTGATGCCATCCCCCAAAAATCCGACGAAGTGGTTGTTCTTATGAAGCGCCCGGATCACCTGCGTCTTCTGCAAAGGAGATAACCTCGCAAATACGCTCGTTGTCTTAACGACTTCTTGCAGCTCATTTTCGCTTAATTTTTCGAGCTTATCTCCCGTCAAGTAATGCTGCATATCAAGACCTACATCCATGCAAATTTTTCTGGTGACAATGTCATTGTCCCCCGTCAGTACGATAAACCGGATGCCCAGCGCTTGGAGACGTTTGATTGTTTTTTTGACTGTCGGCTTGGGAGGATCAAGGAAAGCCAAATACCCCTTTAGGATCATTTGATTTTCATCCTCTTTGGAATAGGCTTCTTTTTTATTTTCGATGTCTTTATAGGCTGTCGCTAAAACCCTGAATCCCTCGGCGCTTAACTTGTCATATTCTTCCTTCAAGTCCTCAAGGAGAAAGTTCTCCATCTCATAGATCTCGCCGTCCAACTCATAATGAGAACAGCGCTTGAAGATCTCTTCGGGCGCGCCTTTGGAGATGATCTGATGTTTGCCGTCCGTTTCCACCACGACCGACATGATCCTTCTTGAAAAGTCAAACGGCATCTCATCGACTTTTTTGAATTGTTTGACGACCAATTTTTCATACTTGATAATGGCCTTGTCCAAAAGGTTTTTTAAGCCCGTCTGATAAAAACTGTTGATATACGCCATTTTCAAGACATCCTGATTGTCCTGACGCACGACATCGCAAAATTTCTCAAGGATGATCTTGTCCATCGTCAGCGTGCCGGTTTTGTCCGTACAAATCACATCCATGGCGCCAAGGTTCTGGATAGAATTAAGACGTTTGACGATAACCTTCTTTTTGGACATCGCGATCGCACCCTTTGATAGGTTGATGGCTACGATCATCGGGAGCATTTCAGGCGTGAGTCCTACCGCTACGGCCAGCGAAAAAAGAATCGCTTCCGGAATATTTCCCTTAAAAAACGCATTAATCGCGAAGATAACCACGACTAATAGCATCATTAAGCGGATCATGAGCCAAACAAACTGATGGATTCCTTTATCAAAGCTAGAGACTTCGCTGATCTCGGCAAGTTTTTTGGCGAGTTCACCAAACTGCGTCGACACACACGTTTTGACAACCAGACCCAAGGCTGTCCCACTGACAACGCTCGAACCCATCAAAGCGATATTAGAAAGTTCGGACAACGATTTGGTCATGTTGATCGGGTTTGAAAATTTCTCAACGGGAAAGGACTCCCCGGTCAGCGACGCCTGATTAATAAAAAGGTCCTTGCAGGAAATGATTCTCAAATCCGCGGGGATCATATCCCCCGCGTAAAGATCAACAATATCCCCGGGCACAAGCTCGCGGATCTTGACTTCCTTTTGCTTCCCTTTGCGGATCACCGTGGCGGTCGCCCGCACCATCTCCCCTAGCTTCTCGGCCTCCTTGCCCGAACGGTATTCCTGGACAAAGTAGAGCACGACGCTCAAAAGGATCATCAAAAGCACCAGGAATGCGCTTACTTTCTCGCCAAAAAAATAGGAAAAAGTGCCTATGATAATCAGAACGATAACAAGCGGGTTGAAAAATTTGGATAAGAACTGGCGGAGCGCCGTTCTTTTCATTTTCTTGGAGGGCTCGTTATAGCCGTATTGCCTCAGACGGTCCTCCGCCTCCTGATCATTCAGACCACTGACCGTGGTCTCGAACTTCTCATAAAGCGTCTCGATCGGGGCTGAACAAACAAATTCATACCCGTCCGCCTGCTTTTTTATTTTGTCGTTATTCCCGTTCATATGTTTTATTAGATACACCTAAAAAAGTGTTTTTGATATAAGAATAAATAATTCTATTCTTTTATTAAAGTATGGGCAAACAAAATAGTACGGTTACTGACGCTCACTATATAAGCAGTACCAAACAGACAAAAAAATTCCAGAACTACTTTGTTGTTACGGTAAAATCTGGTACTTTCGGGGTTACTTCACGGTTGCCGGTTTAATAGCTTTGACGTAAAGAGAGAAAGGTTCGACAGTTTCAGGTTTATCAATCAACCGGAGGAAAGGCCAAACCAAGAGAAAAAGTGGTACGGCCGCCACGTTTCCCCAACGATTGCGCACATCGCGAACCCAACGGTCAACCCGCGTGTACAGTTTGGTTCCTATCCCCAGGGAAGCTTCAATTTCGAAGCCGATCGGTTCCAACAATTCCTTATAACTTTCAAGCGTATACCCGTCTCTCACATGGCCGCCATCTTCCGAATTATCTACACGCCCGAGCTTGTGCTCCGGATGCATCGCATTAGGG
>CAZAPB010000003.1:0-27169 GCA_964486835.1 uncultured Planctomycetia bacterium | reverse complement strand
GAACGCCTGCCGTGACTCCTCGGGACGTCCCAGTTTATCAAAACACTCACCTGCCTTGAAAAGAGAAGCAGAGCAATATTTCTCATCGTCATAAAGAATGGCCACATGCATGAACGCCTTGGCCGCGTCCTCGAGCCTGCTACGGCACAAATTCAAATTGGCGATCTCAAAACGCGCCCGCAGGGCCACATCAATCTCGTTGGGATACCCCAGCGCTTGAGTAAAATATTTCTCCGCCTCATCCCATTGGGAGGCGACCGCCGCGATAATACCCAGTCCCAGATAAGCGTGAGCCGTATAAGCTCCGTCAAGCCGTATACTCACCGCGCGCGAATAATACTTTTGCGCCTCTTCGTAGTTCTTGGAACCCATCAGACTCTCCCCAAGAAAAAAATTGATCTCGTGCGCCAACTGCTGGTCCGGATAACGCCCGGGCAGTAAAGCCAGGATAGGTTTCATGTTTTCGTAACGAGAATTGTCCAGGTCATACCGAAGAGTCCAGAGCGCCACGCTGGATTCGAGCGGTATCTGCGGCTTATGAACAATTATATCCTCATAAAAATCGGCGGCTTTTCTGAGATCGCCGGATTGAACATAGAGATACCCCAGTCTCTGCAAAACATCCGCGTAGAGCCCGTGCGAGGGATAGCCGGCGGCGAACTGTTCATAATAAACAATCGCACTGCTAAAATTTCCGGCGCTGTCATAGCCGGCGGCCGCGCCGTAAAGGGCGTCCGCGTAAAACTCTGAGGAGGGAAAATTGGCGATCAGCTTCTCAAATGTTCTTGAGGCTCCCGCGTAGTCCTTTTCTCCCGCGAAACCCATGCCCAGCTTGTACATCGCCAGGTCCTGGAAGCGGCTTTTGGGATAATTGACCGCGAAATCCTCGGCGGACTGCACGGCCGAGGGAAAATTTTCATCGTTCAAATCGATCTGTATCTTTTCCAAAGCCGCTCGCTCGACCTCATCGCCCTCGGAATACTTTTGGATGTACTTGGAGAAAAATTCGCGCGCATCCGAACTTTTCTTGAGCTCGACGCTCAAAAAACCCGCCTGATAGAGCGCCGCCCTGAAATACGGGCTATCCGGAGACTTCAGCACTTCGACATACCCCGCCAGAGCCTTTTCCAGATCGCCCTTCCCACGCAGGTTCTCGGCCTCGACAAAGCCCTTCGCCGCCAAAGCCTTTTTTTTGACCGCTTCGCCGGCCGCCGGATTGGCGAGCACGCGCTCGAGATATCCCAGAGAGAGCACAAAATCATTTTTCTCATATCCCAGAAGCGCCAATAAATATTCAACATCGGAACCCAT
The DNA here is from genome assembly GCA_964486835.1 of uncultured Planctomycetia bacterium. GTDB lineage: Bacteria > Omnitrophota > Gorgyraeia > 2-02-FULL-51-18 > 2-02-FULL-51-18 > CAMDWQ01. The sequence goes on along the minus strand of CAZAPB010000003.1, from coordinate 25,858 downwards.
GGCGCTTTTCTGAAGAAAAGCCTCGTTCTCGCCGTAAAGTTTTTTGGCGGATTCGAGGTCCTTTAAATAATAATCCGTATAAAAAATGCCTGACAGAATCCGCTCGGTAGACGCCTTGTCCGGCCGATTGTAAGCCTTTTGATAGTAATACCTGGAATCTGTATATTTTTTAGCCGCAAAATAAAGGTCAGCGATCTTCAAGATTGCCTCCTCTACCGCGGACGCGGGCGCTTGCTTTTGGGCCACGATCCCATAGGCCCTTACCGCTTCCGCTTCTTTTTTACGGGCAGTAAAGATATCCCCCGCGGTCAGGCAGGCGTAGATCGTATACTCGGAGTCAGGATACCGCGCGCTGAGAACTCTCAGGAGCCCCAGAGCTTTACTGAGATTGCCGCGCGCTTGGCTGGTCTTGGCCAGATAAAATAACGCCCCGCTCTTGAGGGCATCCTCCGCTCCGGAGGCCCCGATAAGCAAAAAAGATTTTTCGGCCACGTCATAATTCTTCTGATAATATTGCGCCGTGCCTATACGCAGAAGAGCGGCAAAGTTGCGCGGATCAGCGGGAAATTTCTGCCGGTAGGCGCTGAACTGCTCGATGGCCCTGGGGTAATCCTTTAAAAAATAGTAGGAGTCCGCCAGACGAAAATACGCCGATGCCACATCCGTAGAGTCTGGGCTGGCACTGATGAATTTCTGATATTCGCTGATCGCCGGTCCGTACATTTTTCGCGAATACAGGCCATTGGCGAAATCAATCGGGGATGAGGCGGCGGTCTTTTGCGCCTCCTCGGCAAGCGACAGTCCTAAAGCCGGCGTCACCGCCAAAAAAAAGAAGCTCCAAAAAATCAGGCCGTATATCCTCATTCTTCCTTATGGGTCATTGCTCTTTTGAGAGACTCTTGGTGGTCGCGAACGAAATGTTCCATATCTTGGCTTTAGCGCAGGAATCAAGCACTCCGACGACGTACTCGTGATATGTTTTTTCATCGGCGCGCACCACGATTGACTGCCCCGGATAGATCTGCGCCGTTCTCTCGAGAAGCGCGGTCAGCTCGGGATGAGTGAATTTCTTCTCATTCACGATAGTGGTACCGTCGCGAAGAATGTTGATCACGATCTCCTGAAACGCGGTCTTGGCTTCCACCGACGAGCTGGCCTGCGGCACCGCGATGTTGAGCTGTGACTCAAAATTAAAATGCAGGAACATCGCCATAAAAAACGAGAGGTTGACGAAAAGAATGTCGATGAGCGGAATTACCTGCACCGTCGGAAGCGATCTAGTTTGATCTTGAGATCTAAAATTGATCATAGGTTCTCCGTGGAATATTATCGGGACAGGATCTGCGCGATCTCAGAAGCGGCCGCTTCGGCTCTGGTCGTGATGGCGCTGATCCTTCCCCTGAAATAGGAATAAAAACCAAGACACACGACCGCGACGATAAGACCCGCGACCGTATTGACCATGGCCTTGGCTAGTCCCTGAGTCAGAACACCCGGATGGATCGAACCCGCCTTGAAGTAATGGAACGCGTTGATCATTCCCAGCACCGTGCCAAGTAGCCCTACCAAAGGAGCGACTATGGCGATATCACCAAGGTAAGTCAGGTTCTGCCAGAGCTTTTCAATCTGGGGTTTGCCTTCAACCTGTACGATACTTTCGATCTGCGCAAGTCCGGTCGGTTTATTCTTGCGGAATCGTGTCAACACCGCCAAAGTGGTCAAGGAAACAATGTTTTCCTGCTGTTTGCACACAGAGACCGCTTTTTCGTATTCCTTCTTTTCCAGCAGAGCATAAAGATTCTCGCAAAAATCACGCGGGACTAACTTTTCGAGACTGACATAGCGCCAATGATGGATCACGATGGCCAGCGCCGCCATCGACAGGAGTGCCTGCACGATCATACAGCTTCCCCCGGCCGCGATCAGATCCCACAGAGAGGAGACTTTATCTTGAAGGCTCCCGGCAGGAGCTTTTTCAGCCGCCCAGGAGAATGAATTTAATAATAAAAGACCGATTAGGTTGAAAAGAGCGATCAAATACCCGGATTTTTTCTGCATCAGTAGTCCCCTTCCAGAAACTTTTTGGTCCAATGGAGTACGCTTAGACTATCCAGATATTGTTATAGTATATAGGAGGAAAATTGTAAATCGAATAATAGGTAATAGTTGGCAACGATTTTGCCTTGGCACCGCTGGGAGGCCCTGCAGGCAGTCAGGATCTCGTCGGTCATACCAATATTTTATTGTCATCACCGAAACGTTTTTTAACGCCTAAGTTCGTTCGAACCCTTTTCGCCCAGCGCCCGTGGTTTTGATGTAAAGGGAGGGAACCCTCGGCTTTTTAAAAAAAGTGAGCTAAAAAAATACCCCTGTGATTAAAAAGCCGTCTCCCTTGCCCTTTACAACAAAACCACCTGCCTGCCGGCGGGCAGGCAAGCGGGCGAAGGTCAAAAAGGGTTCGAACGAACTATAACAACGTCGGCTGGACGGGAAATCTTTTTTAGACGCGTAGATGAGCCGAGCGCCACGGAAGACCGTTTTTTTACACCCGCGAGGCGAATCTCCGAGCGAATCTTTTCCACGGTGGGGAAAAGTGAGCGTCGGCTAAAAAAGATTTACCGTCCAGCCGTGCGCCCGCGATTTTCCGCCAGAGGTAAGAGCTTACGCCGCGGTACCCACTGCAGCCGTCCGAGTATTAAGCGCCTCGAGTTCGCGGATCGCGTCCCCAGCCTTGATCAGCGGCAGATACACAAAGATACCGCCGAGTATTCTCAAGTTAGAAATACCTATTGTAATATCACCGTTGGCCCAGACAATGCGTATGGCCACAATGAAGGTCTCGTTCAATGCTTCACCGTTCCAGTTGTCAGCCATTTTCATCGAGAAGACGGCCTTCTTTTCGCCAGCTTTTCCTGCCGTCATACCGTCCTTGGTGACAGCGATCGCATTCGCCTTGACCAACAGTGGGTAAGCCTGCTGCACGCCCGCAACGGTCATCTTGTCCGTGATAAATATTACATCCGAAGCGTCCCTGCCGGCATATTGCTTTCTCAGTCTATCCAACGTCGCTTGCTTATCGGCTTCCGCTGCCGCCACGTATTCCTTGTAGGCAGTTTCACTACGCACCATCCGCAACACATTAACCTTGCCGCGAATACCCATTTTCTCCAACCACCGATCAAGTTGCGACTTACCTTCCACCACAACGCTATCATTCTGCGCGAGCTCGCCTGCCAAAACGGTAACCTCTTCAAGATCCGAAATTGCCTCTGGAGCCGCTGTCGCTTGAGACAGGGCGCGGGCATGAGCCTCATGCAGGCCCGTAATAGCAGCGGTTGCGGCCATCGTTCTGGTATCAGCATCAACGTTCAAAGTCATAATTCGAGTTGCGACGTTGAGAACTCGAGCAAACGAAACCGGCGCAGTAACAGAAGTTGTGATCGCATCCCGATAATCATGTTGTGCCTTCGCCAGCTCGCGGTAGATGTGAATACTGGCAACCGTATCGGTTGCGGGTAACTCATGTGTCTCAACCGTGGCAAAGCGGGAGCCCATAATCAGACTGTAGGGCTTTAATTTGGTTCCGAACAAAGCCGGACGAAGCATCTGCAATATCTCCGTCCGTTCGCTATCCGACAAGCGGGCACCTGTTTTCTTGAACATAAGAACTGCGGCTAACAAAACCGATGCCTGGGCAGTGTTCAACGCTATAAGACGAGCGTCGTTGGCTTTTTTGAGCGCTTCAATCACCGGCTCGATGTCGCCGGTGAGCGCATCTGGTGTAACATACACCGCAAACGGCACAATATTGCCCGCCGCGACATCAGGAGAAAATTGACCTCGGAACTTGCGAATACGGAAATCATCTTGCATGCCACGAGCGGCCAGCGCTTTTGCCAGCACTTTTGAACCAGCTTTGAATTCCTTCTCATCGCCGACAAATAAAATTTGTACCGGCATATTGAATTTTTTGATGTTCGCCGCGATACCCTGTTTTGGTTCCACGGCATGAGCGGCCGGCTTGTCCACGATCGGAGCCGGTTGTTTTGGCCTATTCAATGCCATAGCTAAGAGTAGCAAAGCTAACACAGCCGGCGACCATCTTAGCACCGGCTTCAACATCGACAGGTTAGATTGCACAAGACGCGCGCCGGAGCTTTGGAGCGATGCCAGGGCTCTTTCGGCCTCAGCTCTTTCTTTTTTCAAGGCCATAAGCTCTATTTGTGCTTTTTCCGCGATCTTTCGCACAGGCGCCGATCTCGGGAACAGCATGACCAGGAACCCATTTTCGTCATAACACCGCATCAGGCCTACAGGCTCGGGAAGTATTGATCCATCTGCCGCTCTGGTTTGCCCAATATTCTGGATAGCTGTCCGGATCGAAGCCGTGTCCGCAGGCGACGCATTTTCGAGTGCGCGCATCAGCGCGTCACGCTTGTCGTCCGCCGCCCTCATCCATGGCGCCATATCTGCCCCCGGCCAAATATCTGGGGCATGCATCTGAGGAGTGTACGGTTCATTCCTATTTACATATGCGTATCTGGTCATGCCCATTATGGTTTCAAAATGACTCCGGCTTTTAGCGTTTTTTGCTGTGAGTACACCGCCTTCTCTGAGCAGCATTTCATAACGAGCGCCGACTGTTTCCAATACACTCGGGTCAGGATAAACTCTTATGTTGTTGTCCACTCCTTCCAATGGACGAAACCCCGGATAATTTTTTGATGGAGGTCTAGTCTTTCTGGCAAGAACTCCCTGGCCATCATCCACTTTTAAACCAAATTCTCTTGCAAGAATGAGGGATTGCGTACCATTCACGACACGGTACACAAGCTGCTGGCCGGGCGTATTTTCAGTCCTAAGATAGGAATCGCCGGAAAGAAATCTTCTTGGATCTGGCGCCGCAGGACGCCACACCTGATAGTCTCCCTCAGGGCTTACCACTAGAGATATCCTTCCTTTGGGATCACCATTATAACCGCTTGGTCCGGCTTCTTGACTGGCTTTGAGACGATCATAAGTTGTTTTAGCCACAGACAACACATTCCAGACAGGAAGCGATAAACCGTACCTTACACGGTAAGTCAACATTTCGATCAAAGAGGGATCTACAGATCCGTTGCCTTTGAATTCGCGGACAGTCAGGGTTTCAATATTACTTGAAAAATTTCTTTTGGCAAAGAAACCCAGCAAAGGACGACCATCAAACGTCGTGATAAGAGTATCTTGACGAACGGCCAGTATCAAACCGGGGACGTCAACATATCCGTTACCCAGAAGGTTAGCCATGACATCGCCCGGGAATTGCTTAATATAATCTTTAACCTCATCCGGGAGTTCCTTTCCGCTTACACCGGAAATATCATCAATGCTCTCGAACTCATAAAGAATATTTCCGTCACTATCAGTTAGCACAGCCTCGCATTTTTCTCCAAGATTGGCCGTGTTAACTAAGTTGAATGTGCTTTCCAACATCTTATCAACACTATACTGATTACCGGAACTACCCCTCCCGCCAATAAACGCGCCCATGTGAGAGACCGCAACCATAATAGCCTTAGTAACCATCTGTCGCGTCAGATAGTCCACGGCTTCCTGAGCCTGCCGGGCTTTTATTTCGGCCTGCTGGATCTTCCAATTTAAACCAGCGACCCTGCCCCGAGCTTCTTGGGCGAGAGGGTCTTCGGCCAAACCAAGCCCAGTCTGGCCAGCCAACAATAGCGCCCCAACCGATTGAAGAAAAGTTCTTCTGGTGGCAAGCCTGGCGCCCTGCAACGAATGCTCAGGGGTCCCGCCTAATGCCACGCAAAGCTCATTAAGACCTCTGATCCAATCTTTGCAGATCGTTTCGTTATAGATAGGAATCACCTTTTCGGCGCCCTGTTCAAAATATGTGCTTCTGATCGTCGCGACCGTTTGATTAAGAAATTTGATCATTTCCTGCCGATCGTTCACATTAATAACACCGGATCTTAAGTGGTGAGCTATAGAGGTGCCGACGCCCTTTTCAGCTTCTATAGAGGTTCTTAAAAGCGCTATAAATCTTACTTTGGCCGAGTATCCCGCCCCATTATTATTGACAATCACATCGGACATTGATTGATCAGGCGCTGGAGCGCCCGGCACAAAAAGAGGCCCACGCTGGATCCTGCGCATGCGGTTGGCCAGATCCATGAGAGTCGCCTGCTGAGTGTCGGTCCAATTCTGATAGCCCAACCCAGAGACTATCTGCGAAATGATCGAGAATATATAATTTCCGACAGCCTTGCGTGAATCCAATGCGCTGATCCGAGCCAGCGCCGAGTCTTGGTCCACGCCCAAAAGATTATCATTGCCGGGCACCGCATAAGCGCTCCGGACCAGATCAGACAACTGGCTTTGCGCAGAACGCAATATTGCATCCGGAGCAGCCGCGACAGGAGCAGTGACAGGCGTCGCTATTGCGGAAGCAGGGGCCGGAGATGGCGTCTGTAAAGTATCGTGCGGGGTGTCTTGAGAGACAGGCTTTCTTCCAAAAGCCCTTAGCCAGACCATAAAACGACCGCGGGGCGTAGATTTACTTTTAACGACGGCAGTATTTGGCTCAAGGATCGCGGGTTGTGCCGCTACCTGCGCGAGCTCTGACTCAGACTCCGGCGCGGGCCGTGCCTCCGCGGCTTCTCCTAATGGTGCCGAGGCAGGTGGCGCGGATGGTGCTTCTGCCGGTGGTGCCGGCGCAGCCGCGGATTTCAATAATGTTGTCGCTGTTAATTCGCCGGCTGTTTCCGTGAGCGGCGCGGGTGGCGGAGGTAGCGCAGGCGCAGGAGGTACCGCGGGCGTTCTGGAAACAACAGCCCTTGCAATTGCAATGATTCTTTGGAGTCTTTCTATGTGTCGTATGATTTCATTTCGCTGGGCATTTTTATAGGTGCTGGTCGCTGGTCCTTGAGACTTAAAATATCTATCAGCGGCGCCAGCTAATGCCGTAGCATAGTCCGCTATCTCGTTTAACGAATTAGTACTGCCCAAAGCGTCTCGAGTGAAAATTTCACCCATTCCTGCTCGGTCTGCGAATTGTCTAATATTGACGATGTCGCCAGTGAGTAACCGAAAAGACTGAGTATCCGAATAATCGGAAACATCCGCATTAAACAAAATAGGTTCATTTAAAATCTTCCATAGCGTCTCGATCAGACGGGCCACAGCCAATTGTTGATTTTCATCCAGTATGGTTCTCATCCCCATTTCTACATAAAAATCGTCCCAAAGCTGATTGATGCGCGACCTTACTTGGAATCCGAATTCTGCCGGAGAATGCATACGATTATCCAAATCATTCGAATTAAAATTCGCGACTGTCCTCAGCCCGACATCGATTGATGCAAATGCACTTACAACTTGAGCTTTTAAAGCAGAAAGATCTGCCGCGGGAGACTCTGCTACTGGCACTGCCGCAGAAAGCGATTGATCCGTTATCCCGCTTGGCTGCTGAGTAGTCACTTCCATAACTTGTGGCGAAAGCGCTGTTGCAGATGGCTCCGCAAGTGGTGCGGCCGGCACCGCAGAGGATTTAGATCCTGCTACAGCGGTCTGAAACAATTGGTCGGCATCATTTCCCGCCGCAATTTGAAAATTACTAAAGAGCCTTCCCAAACGTCGCTGAATTTCTTTCCGTTCTGCGCTTTGATGAATACCGGTTGGCGCGTCTTGAGCCATAACAGAATTTCCCGCTGTCACGATAAAATTGGCAATATCTTGAAGAGTATTGATATCTGCGCCAATTCCGGCAAAGATATTATTCATTCCCGGATTATTTGCGAATATAAGTAGACCATTGCTCTCCCCTTGGAGCAAAGCCAAGCCAACCTCTCCAGGCTGATATCCTAAGAATGGCTCATCTAATAAATCCCATAACTGGCCAATCAAAGTGGCCGCGGTCGATTGCTCTTCATCAGACAGTTTATCAGCCCCTGTCATTCGAAAATTCCAATCACCCCATATGCCGGCAATCATTCTAGTCAGGTATATCCTAAAATCTTCAGGAACTACCAGGATGTTCAGCTCGTCAGGGCTAAATTGGCGGCCCATTAGCGACATCCACCGATTGCCGGACGTAAACGCGGCGGTAATTTGGGCTCTCAAGTTGGCAACATCTGGGTTAACTGGCTGAGATACCGGCTGACTAGCAGGTTGCGCGGGAGGCGCTGGTGGTGGCATAACCGCTACCGGTTGAGCCCCAACCACCGCTACCGTCGTAAAAAGAGGGCCGTCCAACAATTCCTGCAAATCTCTGTCCAACTGATCGAGATCCTCAGCAACTAACCGAGCGCCCTGCCTCGCCGAACTAGTCACCGTTATATAGTTCCGCAAATCAGTTGCTGTGCGCAGTAATTCAATCTCGGCAAGAGCGGCCGCCCTATTCTTGCCGTTCAAGTCAACTACACCAGGCTGATCAAAATATGCGCTAACCCTTGTAGACAATCTTTGCCGGGCTGAGGCCAATAATTGTTCTTCTGTCACCGTGGGTGCCGCAGGAGGCGCTACTGTTGGCGGAGCGGCTGGAGGTGGTGCTGGCGGAGCGGCTGGAGGTGGTGTCCCAGCAGAAGATGTTGCCACCACCGTTGATCCGCCGGTTGTCACAGAAGATGTCGTCCCAGCTTGAGCGGTGGAAGTTGTCGCAGACTGCCCGGCGGTTGCTGTAACAATCGGATCTGCCGGAGTAACTTCAAATGAGGTATCAGTGCCAAAGTTTTCCATTGGCTTGCCGGCGGCCTTTCTATTCAGTGTTCCCCACCACCAGGCACTCACGAAAAACAAGTCCTTCTCATATTTTTGAGCTGTTTTTAAGGCTTCCCGTCTTTTCTCCGCTTCTTCTTCGTCAACCCTTTTAAGATCGAAAACACTCATCTGACCTTGTTCGTTGATCTCAATATATGTGTTTTCCAGCTTAAGCGGCGGGTCATTTATTTCTTGGCCGACACGGGGAATCCCTCTCTTCTTCAGATCGATGCTTGGATCCATATCATGAGGAAGCCTGCTGTAATACTTGGGGTCATTTAAATCGATGAATGTTTTAGCGCCCTTCCCATCCGCTCCTTTGCGTTTATCGATGAGGACCACATCGCCTATAGATGTCGCGTTTGTCGGAGCGATCAAACCGATGAGTACAAATGTGCGGCAGCGTTTCGTGCTTGTCACGCCCATCACGTCAATGATAGTGTTGACATCTCCGATGCCTTTTATTTCCACGTTTGGCAGAGCGTCGGCATTGAGCTTAAACCTATAATCCACTTGGTCATCAGCAACTTTCCCCGGCGTATTGAGCGTAAAAAGGTCGGTCAGCTCAGGCATCTGAAAATAGAAATTATAAGCGAATTTATTGGGCAGGAACGTATCGGTGCGATCCCTTTGCCTGACATAGAGCAAGCTGACCGGCTGTTGGTTTTGGATGTTATGCGTTGCCAGCAGTTTTACTACTTCCGGATTGTCGCTATGGACTTTGAACCACTTGTTGAAATTAAGCATGGAGACTCCCAATGGCCCTTCCAGCTGTATAAAATTGCGGCCGCCCTTGTTTTTTGGGTTTTTGATCAACGTCGGCATAATGTTTTTCTTATAAATAATATTTCCCAGATAGGCGACCAGGAATTCCTCTAGGCAGAGCCTGCGCATCTCGGCATCCCACTGAGCGTCGGTCCAACTCCCAGAGGCTGTTTTTTTGCTCTTTAACATGCCAGCCTGAAGACGTTCTTTGTATCTTGGATCTCTTTTTCGCATGGCTGTGTTTTCAGTGATCCTGGCATCCGATACGCAGCTCTCGCGGATCTTGGTGACCCACTGCTCCTCTTTCCAATTCTCAGAATCAAGCTTTTCAGTGCCACGCATCACATCCTGAAGGCGCTTTTTAAGTCGCGGGTCTTTTTGTTCCTCCTCTAAGATTTTGCGGATCCTCTCATCGGCCGCATACTCATTGCCCGATTCATCATAGCGGCCCATCACTTCGATCATATCGGCGGCCAGAGGGCAAAGGATCTCTTCACTTTGGAGAAGATTGTTTGTATTAAAATCTTGCTCGCCCTTTTCCCCCTTGATCAATCCGTATTTTTGAAAATCTTTCTCCTGCTCTATGCCCATTGCTTTTGCCTGAGCCAGTTCCATCATCGCCATGTATTCGACTTCTTTGCCATTGATCTTCGTTTTCAAAACGCCTAAGATGCCTCCTTTTTTATCATCCGCCGTACGTTCTGTCGTAATCATCCCGATGCCTTGGGCACCGCCCTCGACCTTTCCATAACGGCTTCGCTTGATATAGCCGACCATTTCGATCGTGGCGCCATTATTGGGTCCATCGCCGTTTCGGATATCGATAATTTTTAGGTGCGCCGCTTTCTTTAGCGTTCTGCCCTTCGCTTTACCACTTTTGAAGGAATAAGAAAAGGTGTCATGGTTGAAGTCAAGATCATCGTCCAATAGGCTCACCCTCGACCCATCTTCGCAGATAAGCATCACAGGCGAAGTAAGGTCGTCTTCGTCTTCTAGTGCCATCGCCAGCGCGTTACCATGCTCGTCTGTGGGCGTAACACCGTTGGTGGTAACAAATTTTCTGCCGGCGGGCGCTACATAACGTCCTTCCGCGTTCGGCTTGATGTCATCCAAGTAAACAAAAGTTCCAACCGCCGTTGACTCGGCGGGATCATAGTTATCAAAGACAAGACGTTTTTTGTAGGATAGAAGGCCGGTGACGGTATCAATCATGGGCTCATAGTCTATTTGCAATACTTCGTCGTTCACCCCTCTGGGCGCATGGCATTTAAAATCTGTTCCTCTTTGGCTGTACATGGAAGCCACCTGCTTCATCATCATGCCGCGTGTCATGGCATTGTACAGGCCGTCCACACCCCACTGACCATGACTGCCGCCGGTCGTCTGGTGATCCTTGGTGGACCGGCCGGTGTCCTTGTCGATGGTAGGCACCAATTTCGCGACCATGAAGTCCTCCTGCTTAGACAAAAACACCTTGCCTTTTACGCTTGGTTCTTGTTCCGTGTATTCTCTGTAGGTTCTGGGAGGCAAATTATTTGGCCTTGGCGACATAAGATCAAAGATGCATGGCTGACTGTCAAAAAGCTCGATATAGGATTTTTTCGACTCATCGCTCACCACGGGCCTGTAAAATATGGCGCCTTTCATATTCTCGGCTTTGCTCGCCATCACAATCGCCTGGATCAGTTTAAGCTCTGCCACACTGATCCTCGATAACTTGTTACTGAGGTCCGGATCTGAGTTGTTCGGATCCAAACGCACCTCGATAAACAAATCGGTTCCTTTGGCGCTTAGCACCGCTGATTCTCCTCGTTTTTCATGACGCACGATCTTCACCGATGCCCTTTGAAAACTGGATCCTATGCCGGCATCCATGATCTGGTATTCGATGATGGAATTCAAACCAGCCTTTCGATTGGAATCATTTTTTATCCCGCTGTACTCTTTTCTCTTTAATCGGTTCTGATCAATCTTCGGATCCTGACCGTTCTTGCCTGGTATGACTATCATGGAGGACGGATCAAAGTTTTTTCCCAACTCCGGCGTAGGATTATTGGGGTCCGGTGCATCGTATTGCTTCTTATACTCCAACATATAAAGTCTCAGGTTGGGGTCTTCTATCTGCGAAAACAAATCCACCTCCTCAAGCGGCGTCTCATAGCCCAGCGGGTAAAGTACCTGCCCATCCTCATCCGTCGTCAGCCCATACCGCTCTTTCAAAGCGTCTGCTGTAACATCCTCGCTAGCCGCATCTGTACACATTTTCTCAGCTCTGGCGCGATCCACCTGGGCTATCTTTTGCACAACTTCAGTGGCCAGCAGTCTGTTCATCACAGTGGGAATCTCCGAAGCCTCTGTGGGAGCTTGTGGAGTACCGGGATCATCCATCTGGTCCATATCGGGGCTCCAGATCTTCTCCAGCAAAGACAGCGCCGCCGTTTTGGAAGCGTCATAAACATTTTCCTGGCGATTATCCAACGTGCCGGCATTCAGGACATTTTTAGCCGCCACATACCGCATATTTTTACGCTGGTCATCAGTAAACCGGCGTGTAGCGCCCGGGGGACACGGGTATGCGGGGTCTAAGATAGAAGCCAGACTAAACAAAGCCATCTGACGGGCGAAGTCACCGTCTTTCTGGCCGTCATACTTGTCATTCTGGACAGCGATAGTCTGCTCCAGCACGTAGCCGGAAAGCTCCTCGACAAGCTTCTCGTCTTGGATGGTTTTAAGAAGTTCAAATTGCGTCATGGCCACGCGCAGATTCTCATCGACGCGAAGCGATTTGCCAGCGGCGTCCTCGCGAATCAAAAGGCTTGTAGCGGCTTTATGGGCTCGATTATCATCTATCGACTCACGCGCAATGCGGGCCAGCTTCTTATAGGCGATAAGTCTTACCGATGAATCCTTGTCAACCAGCTCCTTGATCGCGGCCGCGAGGGATTCATCGCTATTAACATCGACGATCACGGGCGGAACTTCCGCATTGATTGCTGTCCCACCGGAGGTCAAAGACAACCACCTGACAGACCCGCTCCAGAAAACATCATCCTGAACCCACAGAGGAACTATTTTTTCTCCTGATTCATCGATGAGGATCATGCGTTTCTCCTCAAGGCTTCTCATGAGGCCGGGGACACTGACGGGATCAATACCAGGAGTGGCGACATCGATCTGACTCACCATAGATCTAATGTTCTTATCTTTAGTAGCCTCTATCATATTTCTCTGGTACGCTTCGTGAAGCGCCATCACCAATTTCATTTCATCCACTGTTAAAAGCTGACCTAAATTAGCTCCCGGCTCATTGGCCATATCCACAAGACGTTCCTGCAATGAGGGCAATTCAGCGTTTAACTGCGCCGATGCACCATACTGTGTATCCAAAGCGACCCTGTTTCTTCCCTCGGCCAGAGGCGCCGGTATGTACCTACCGTCGTCCCCCTTGACCCTGAAAAATTTTCCGGGATCGACGAAATCGAGCACTTGATCAGGCGTCATGTCGCCCCGGGCTAAAAGGATCCGTATGAGCGCTTCGTGCTGGTGAAATTGCGAGCGGTTCAGAGTGGTGATATCCTGGCCTTCAAAAACACCGGAAAGACGGACCATGTTCGTGCTTAGATTCGTTTGTTGCAGCTGAGTCTCCGACATTTTAATCAGCCCAGGCCCCAGTTTGGGATCGTCAAGGAAATGGAAATCCTCCTTAAGGCCGGCGGCGGAAGGATTAAGATCAGCGCCCGCTGTCTCCTGATAAAGAACAATGTCCGGTGATTTAGGCTCCATCTTATGTTTTTGGCTGGAAAGAACCGTGGGAATATGTGTCCTTTCGTAAAATTCTTTTAAGATTTTATCCAAGACTTCTTTGGTCCGGCCATCAAGAAGCTCGGCATCCATGTTAAAATGCAAACGCAGCTGTCCTATATCGCATCCCTGTAAACGCATCCCGCGCGTAAACGCCGAAGGCTTGGTGGATATCATAGTCAGCTTGAGTTTGGGCCTGCCAAAATCCGGGTTTTTTGTGATTTGCTCTTTTATTTGTTTGACGAGCCAGATAATAGATTTAGCGGCTTCTTCATTAGCGGTTAGTCTTTTTGCCTGATCGATGGTAAAAGCTAGGCGCGCGGCGCTTTGAGCCGGTTGAGCCAGTTGAGCAACATCTATCCCTCCGGGCCCCGAAAGCTTTACTACGGCGGGTTTTGCGGGAGCCGGAAGGTGATCAATATCCCGCAAAGGCCTCGCGATCCTTTCTTTTTCATGCTGGTACCAATCGGGCATGAACACATAATAAGGATTGTCCAGATGGCCGCGCTCCTCCAGCACTCCCCGGATATGGAGTTTGCCCAGCTCTCGGTCAAGCACATCGGCTGATAGCCTATAGGGACGAAGCATGTCCGGCTCAGTGGATTTATGTTTTAGCGCGGGTTTGTGTATATATTCCCTCTCACCGCCTAAAAATATCCATTTTAAGGCAGTCGCGAATTTGCCGTATTCCTTATTGGCGTCAAATTGCGGTCCTTGCTGTGTCCTTAATTTTTCAATGAGCTCATCGCGCGTAAACTTTTGGAATCTGTTTGAACGTATTAAACCACTATTGCTTTCCACGAAAAATTCAATCGCCTTCCTTGCTCGTCGTCCTTGCCCGATAATAAAAAACGATCTTGCCAACCAGTTACAAAGCCGGTGGGCCAGAAGCCCAATAAGGGGCAAGGCCAAGTAAGGCACGAAAGGTATAGTCCAGTGGAATATCGCCCAAACAAACATACCATAATAACCCAAGCCAAAAAGAGGTGCCGTGCGCATGAAATACTTAAAGTTCAACACTTGCGCCTTTAAGAAACTGTCGGCGAGACCCTGGAGCAGTTTGAAGGTCAGAAAACGATGCGTATGAACTGCAAGCATGCTAACTACCAAAAAGACCAGGATCAACCACTGATGGGTCGCTACAAATATGAAACCAAGAATGATCATAGTAAAAAAGTCCATATTGGCGCTAACAACTTGACGTTCCTCGCCCTTTTTACTCATGGCGATACTATGGTTCCAAATCCTCCAAGCAGCGAGAATTAGCCCAAAAATCCACCCAGCCGGTACGGCTCCTAAGAATGACCAGCCAAACAAACCCATAAGACCGAAACCGAGAGCTCCCAAGGTCATGAGACCTGTCATAGACCAAGTCAACCCCATGCTCCAAAAGCCCCACCCAGGAAACTTCATTTTAAAGATGCGCATCTCCCATCCAAGGATAGGGGTGCGCGCAGTGGGAGTCGCCTTCCACAAGATTTTCCACCCCTCGCTACCATGCGGCAGAACCGTTTCGGGCCTGGGCGATAACATATAAGGAGACAAGACCGTCACAATCCAAAAAAAGATATAAGGCATGTAGAAAATACCAAGAGACAGCGGAAGCGAACCGCTAAAGAGCACTAACACCGGGATAAAAATCCACGCGACACGTTGGCCGAACAATACGGATTGGGTGACATCCGCCGTCTCTGTCACCAACCCGCCCCCGCCTCGGATAGAGGGGATAAATCCCCAATTGCCATGCAAAGTTTTCTGGAAAAATACAAACGCATACCAGTTCAAAAGAGCCCCGATCGAATACATGGCATTGCCCGGGTAAACCAGCATCGAGCGGCAAAAACTTTTCACACCCGGCCAGGTTCCCTCTCTCTTGATAAACCAGTTAACCGTGGCTCCAAGAATGCCCAGAGCCATCATATCGGCAACCACCAAAAAGCCAAGAGACATAGGAAATCCATACCAAGGATTGAAATGCCCCGCAAGCACCACGACGAGCACCAAAACCTGAACCAAGATACCCAGAGGTTTAAAGCCCCAGAAAGTCAGCATTCTTTCATAGTGAGTGAGTTTTCCGCTGACAGGATGGACAGGGCTGAAGAACATATGGAGCGCCGCGGGCGAAGTCACCATTTCAAGAAAGTCCGCGCAGTATTTTTTCATAGGTCCGCTCATTGTCCCGAGAGTGGATCCTTTAGCTCCGCCCCACAGAACGCCATGCATATAGCCAAAAAAGAGGCCTGACGCCATGCCGTTGTATGCCTCCGAAAGATCCTCTGCCGCATGCATAAACATGGGGATTCCATAGTATTGGAAAGCTTCGGCATTCTCCAGGTACTTGCCCCATTTACCGGTCTGGCCCTTCTTAGACATCATCAACCCTATGTCCCCGGTCCATATGCTTTCGTCAATGTTCTGCGCGGCGAGCGGCCGGTACAGAGGGAAAGAAACCGCGTACATTCCCGAAGCCAGCCCTCCGACATTAGGTTCCCCGACCCTGTCAAATTGGGCCACAAAATAAGGGATGGAGGCCGGATCCAATTCCATGACCGTATCCATTCTCACCACCGTCGGCGATGTGATCGGATTGGAAGCAATCGTTCCGGGGGCTTTTAAACCCACGGGGTTTCTTATCACGCCATCCAGGATTTCTTTACCGGGAGCGCCCCAGAGATGCCAATTAAAAGTTTTTTCATTGCTGGGATCCATGAGGAAATCCGGCTTCACATTCATGTACACGACGATATTGACTTTGAACTTCTTATTCACAAGTTTTTGGTAATGCTCATCAAACAACAGGTACGCCTTTTCCCGCGGGTCGAGCACGTATCGCTGGGCGGGAGGAGTAGCGAGGGCGGTACTTAGCCGCGCGCCAGTGGTGACGGCGGTGACGGCGGACTCATCGACTTTCTGTGTAGCGCCCAAAATGACTGCTTTCTCCTTGTCATCCAACCAATTCAAGCTAAAAGTGCCGTTTTGCTTTATCGCCTTCAAAAGAATCTCACGGCGCGTACGCTTGGAGGTAGAGCGATCGGCAAGATTGGTCGTCCTTAGATCATCCTCCTTGTTTGAGAAAATAGCGTGATTTTCAATGATCCGCATGACTTTATGAATAAGAACCTTGCCTTCATCGGGGTTCTCATCATAGAATTTTTTCAAGTCCTGATAATCATCGTCCCAAAATTCAAGCTCCGTGGCCCGCCTGATCCAATCCTTCATCGCGTTCATCTGATAATAATTGTGATAGGCGCAGGGGAAGCGGATGTTCGCCCATTGCAGGATCCTGTCTTTTAACTTATCAATGAGTTCGGCCGGGATACCCGACTGGCTTTCCATAAATGTCTTTAAATTACCGGGGTTGCTGAGCGGATTGACATCTTCCGCGAGCGTTGAGAGCTCAATCAGCTTTTTTCTTACACTGTCCTTATTCTTGATACCCGCCAGAACACCTTCCCTCAATTCATAATCGACTAAATACTTCCAATCCACGGAATGTGCTTCCCTGATCATATGATAAAGCTCGTTGGGGTAAGCCCTTTTTTCCTCGTCATCGGATACCAGACTGACCAGACTCCCCGACCATTCATCGCCCTTGGCATCCTTCCACTCAAGCCCGTAGGGCTCCTGGTAGCCGCCGGAATGAATGGTGACCTCTTCTTTTTCGGAGTAAGTACGGATGATCTTATCCATATCCATCGCGTAGAATTTTTTGAGCAAATGCTTGACGCGAAACAGCCCTTCCTCGCTCTCAACCGTTGTGCTGTATTCCCCGAGCCCGAGCATACCCTCACGGTCCTCATAACTAATTTTCTGGTCTTTGTAAAGACGTTCCACTCCAAACCGGTAAAGTTCTTGCGCGTATATTTTCGGCGGAACCTTATGGTTGGGAAACTGAAATTGAGGTGCGTCATCGATGGAAACATGTTTTTCAATCGCCCGCTTGCCCCTCCACTGACTAAATTGGTCTACGGCTCGAACCAAAGCAACCAGCCCTATCCCCGCCACTACCCAGAAAAGGGCGCCTGATCCGAAATAGGATAAAAGCGTCAGACCAAAAGCAATCGGAACAGACAGATCAAATAGCTTGAACGACCTGGGCCTATGAGGGACCACCGTTGGATTCGGATCTGCAAAAGCGGCCTTGATCCTGGCCACCGCGTCGGAAATATTGCTTTTATAGCGAATCAGGTCCGTGTGATACGATCTTTGATGCCGCACAGCCACCGTTAACTCTCCATAATTCTTCACGGACCTGATCGAAAGAATCGAAACTATAAAACAAAACACCAGCATAGTCACTCCCGCCACAAAGAGAGTAAGCGGTGCCGCAAAGGCGTAGACCAATGCCTGAGAAAAAATAGGCGTCAGATACTCGGCGGCGATGGCAATTAAATTTTGCTGGTCGATCACCAGATCAAGCGCATATCTCCAGGTCACATAATAGATGAGCAGGGAGAACATGGCCGGATACCGGGGATTAAACATACCCCAATCCGCGTCCGGCTTGCCAAGTTGCCCAAGCCTGCGAAAGACCCCAAAGCTTTGAGCCGCTCCTGCCGCGATCCCTACAAGAAATGTCAAGAGAACAAAATAAAACGGGACATAGGCCACGCTAAATATCGATATCGCGGGCAGATAACTCATCATTGCCTGCCCGACCAAGGCTCCGGCGAGTTGATGAACCGCCCATCCCGAGAAAGAAAGCGCTACCTCAAAGAGCCCCGGAATAAGCCTCAGATGCCTCTGCCACCATACGCGATCACGAAGTGTTTTTTCTTTTTCCCTTAACGGCGTGATCCTCTCTCCGATTTCGCTCAAACCAAGACCGTTTTTTCCCGCGAATCTGGGGTCGTTCCTCACTTCAAGCATAGTATCGTAGTGCCCGCCTATCCCCTTGACCTTTTGCCGAGACTTCACGGCATAATTTTGCAAACAGTCCCTTAGCCAATGTCTGTTGAGTAAACAAAAATCTAAAATCTTCGTCGGCCCGGACAACGAGAGCGCATCCAAACATACGGCCCCCATATTGGTCCAATTATTAACCGCGATCGGATAGCTGGCGTCCCGCATATTTTTTTTCGCCATATAGGCTTTGGTTTTGGGAGTCAATTTGGAATCCACTATATCCTGGATTACGTCGCCCTTCATCAACTGCAAATGGATGATAAGATCCGCGGCTTTTTCCGCCGTCAATTCACCGCTTACGGTATAACGGCTAGAAACACTAAACCCGGAATCCTTCGCGATCTTCGCCCATCCCTCCAAAGCGGCGCGAGATTTGATTTTTTGGAAAGCAGTCGGGTTGGACGAAAAAAGCTCGATGAGAAAAGTGCGAAACTTATCTTGCGCGCCGGCATTTACGCTCCCGCTGGCAATCAGTCCGATCACACGCGCTGTCTCGGCTTCGGTCAAGTGGTCACCGGCCTGCCATCTAAGCTTTGCTTTTTGTGCAAAATTCTCGTCCTGGTTCTCGATGCCGGAGTCAACCAGGATCGACTTAACACTAGATTTGTGCATGCTTCGCAAAGTCTCAAACAAAAACCCGCTGGACCCGGTGCTGGAGCCAAAAAAGTTGAGCTCCATATCTTCCAGACCGTTTAATACTTTAAAAACCTGCGCTTCAGTCAGGGGTGTATCGCTATCCGCATAAAAACCGAACGCTTTTTTGAACTTTTCTTTGGCGGTTGCCATTCTAGCCCCGGCGTCGTCCTTAAAAAGGCCCAGGCCGTTTTCACGCAAAATTTCGGCCATACCCCGGCCCGTAAGCCCGGCGAATTCAAACATGGTTTTTCCTGATTCGCGGGCAAGCTTGAAAAAAATATTCGCTCTAAAATCATACAAATAATGTCCATATTTTCTGCTGGGCAGTGAAGCCATGCCGCCGCGAACTTGCAGTTCAAAGGTCAGCGACTGATGGGATATGATAAGCGACCAAACCTTGGCGCTTGCTTTCACGTTGCGCTCAAAAACGTCTCTAAAAGATTGATTCTTCGGGGATTCATTTGAATGAATAATTTCGACCAATCGTCTAGTCGCTTTCCTGATGCCATCTAGACTCGCTGATCTATCATCAATACTGGCGAGCATCATCTTTAAATCGGAGGGCAACTTATCCGTCTGCGCCGGGGTCAATTGTCTACGGAGCGCGTTACAAACGACTGGATTAGCCAGCGCAAGGTTGATCTTGGCCACTTTATCCTGGTCGGTAGAGTCACGGACAGTCAAGTCGGCGGCAGAAATCAAGTCTGTCATCGCCGTGTACAGCCCGTCTACCGTCATCTTATCTGTAAATTCATCCTCGCTAAATCGGGTAGAGCCAAGAATTGCAGATCTCTCCCACTCTCTGGACTGCTCCATCAGATAATCAACATACTCACGGCTGTAGCTTAAATACCCGATTTGGAAATAAAGCAAATGTTCACGGATGGCCTCCCGCAAAGGTACTTCCACCCATCCGGTGTAAGCCTTGACCCCCTGGCGGCTCATGGCCGAGATTTTAGTTCGCGTCTGCTTAAGAAGGGCGTTCAAAGACTGCCAATTTTTATTGCGCCGGGCCCTGTCCGCGCCAAGACGCTTCTCCAATTCTTGCTGTTGTTCGGACAGATATGCCTCGTCGTCCATCAACGCGGCCAACTCGGCCGGCGCGTGCGGCGTCACTACGCCATTGATAGTCGCCGCGACATCGGCATCGGCGCGCGCTCTGCGTTTTTTGATCCAAAGCCCCTGATAAGCGTCGGTATCGTATATGAGGCTGTGGCGATTGGACGGAGCTTCTTCCCGAACGGTCCGCTCAACCATGCGGCGTACCCAGGTTTCAATCATAAATTTCCGCAAAAAAAGCGGCTTTAACTGAGCAGAATCAACCGTATCCTTTTCTTTCACGCCAAGCTCATTCAACGCTTGATTGATCTCGGGAGTGATCGCTTCTTCAACTGCACACGAGTAAATCAACTCAGCCAGATCCTCCATCTGCACCGGGGCAGAAGACACGCGTGTCTTTCTTAGAGTATCAATCGCCTTGCGGAAATGCTTGGTTTCAAGAAATGCGCTTGGATTATCACTTGGCTGACCAGTCTTCTGGTAAGTCGCTATGGCCCGGGAGATTTTATTCGCGTTGGGTTGGCGATTATCGCCGAATGCTTGGATCAGCGCCGGAATAAGCGCGGCCTCAGAAAGATCAGACCATTCTGTCAGCTGAGCCTTGTAGCGAGCTTTACGGGCATTAACGATCGAATCAAGCTCATCCCTCATCAGCTGTTTTGCATCCGGCGTCTCCTGCAAAAGGCTTAAACGCTTGAGCTCCGCATTCGCATACCGGTAGCGAGCAGTTCTGCCGTCAACTTCCACCATTGCCGGCATCGCGTCGGTCCAAGGCACGATAGCCGGGGAGCCGACCGCGAGTCTGGAAGATATGCCTCTGACGCCTTGCAGTAATTTTTTAACAGCATCTTCTTGGGTCAAGCGCGCGCCGGTCAGTACAACCCCTTGCCTATTGGGATCTCGGCTGAGCACAGTGGGCAATTCATCAAAGGTTCGCCTTAGCTCTTGGCTGTTGGCCCTGTGAAAAAGACTGGTCAGGATCGTCGTGAGTGTTGGCTGCGAAATATTTGCGCCGCTCCCAATAGCCTCTCGCAAAAGCTCGAGAAAATCTACTTTAGCCTCAATAAACCGCTCTTCTTCCAGTCTATTCATAACCACAGGCCTGCGCGCCAGCCCCGCAACATTCGAATCAAGCTGAAGCTTTCTCAAGCGATGCAGCAGCATCATGGCATTCCGGAGAACGTTTGGCTCAACCGAGACAGCGGTGGCCATTAAATCGAGGATAAGAACGCCCTGGTCGCTGATAAAAGTATTTAAAGTAGGTTTGTCGGTTATTGCAATAAGTTCTGTGTCACTCAGAGTAAACCCCGGCACGTTTACTCCGACAAACAATTTACGCAAGCGGTCTCTGATAACATCCAGAGGAACATCCACAACAGGCGTCGGGGCAGCAGGCGCTCTGGGCCGAGCGGCAGGCAACCGCCTGGCTCCACTGTTTAAGCGCTTAGAAGTTTTTCGACCATAAAACCACGAGAGCGCTAAAAGCGAAAATACCGCACTCAGCGAGATAAGAAGCACCGAGCCCCAAGCTATTCCTTGCTTTTCTTTTTCGATCTTATGGGAAGCCTTGATATATTTTTTCCATCGCTGATCTTCCATTCTTTTCATTGCCTCATTCGGCGGCTCCGCCAAGAGAGCGCTTATTTCCTTGGAAACGCCCGGGTAGCCGCCGAGAAGATCCCCGAGCATGCCTTGAGAAACGCTGTTTAAATCCCGAAGCTTAAGTCTTGAAGTTATAGTGCGGGGGTTCTCGCGGACTTCCATTGTATAGCGGTTGGGATGCTCAATGTATTGAACACCGTTGTAGTAAACCCTGGATTTGAAGCCCAAGTTCTTAAACTGCGCGTCAGCCAATTTCCTATCGAGAAAATTATTTGCTTTAAAGTCACCTAAGTCGATGATCGGCAATTCATACACAATGTCATAACCCGTCATATTCTGTCCTGAGATCGGGCATTCCTGCGACCAGATAATATCAATCAACCGTCTGTTTGCTCTCCTAATATCATTCTTACTTGGTGATCCAGTATTAAAGCTTCCCAGAAGCTCCTTTAAATCATCAGGCAATGTAATATTCTTCTGCTCTTTGGACAGTAAGCCATGGAGTTCTTTATTATCCAACAAAAGGTTGAGCTTCTCCAGTCGAGCCTGATCCGTGGAGTCGTCGTTGGTAAAGCCGGATTGGGAAATCAAGTTTTTCGTCGCTTGATACAACCCATCCACCGTCTTTTTGTCTGTAAATTCAGCCATATCAAAACGAAAACAGCCGACACTTGCCAGATAGCTCCCGACGTTGAGCACAAAAAACTGTCTGTCCGGCTTTTCCACTCCATTGATTATTTCATAATGGAGCCAGGGCTTGCCGACCTCGTCGTATTGGATCCGTTCGGCAGGGATTGACCGGTCAAGCGAGCTAGAATAGATATTTGAAAAAATTCTTCCGTCGGAAGTAAACCATGTTTCGATACAATTTTTCTCCAGCGTCGATGTACGCAGTTCATCAGACCAGGTGTGCTCATTCACCGCTACTTTATAGCGGGCAAGCCATTCACCGCCTGTGCGGGGATCCGTTGTCTCCACTCCTCCATCGTACGTGATTATCGCCAAAGGAACCGCCTGTGCTTGTGTGGGCGGGACTGTTCTATCGGCATTAAGTCTTTTACCTTCCTCGCTCAAAGCATAAACCCGTGTTTGGGGATTGATACCCGTAGGGACAATATGGCTCTTCGGGCTCTCTTGCGAGTAAATGGTCTCCAATATCTGCCTATTAACTCTTTTAATCTTATTGAGATCGGGCGTCCCTTCAGCCGTTAGCGTTTCCAGCTCATCTTTCAAAGCTTTCGGTAATTCTATTTTCTCTGCTTTCTCGAGTAATAAGCTACATAGATCTTTAGGATCTTTATTCTTAATGGCCTCGTTTATAATGGCAAGCCTCTGGTCATCAGTTAACCTGCCATTCGGAATTGCCCCCAAGACGCCATCGGCTTTCATCGCTTTAAAAAGTTTATTGACGGTCATTGTCGCGGTAAATTCTTCCGCACGAAACTCAGAAGAGCCTACACGGGCTATGTTTTTCCAGTCGCTCTCAAAGAGAAAATTCCTGCGTATATGGTACTCTTCCCTGCCAAGCGGGTCCTGGGGCACGAACCAGCGATCATAGGTTTCTATTCCGTCGGCCAAGGTCGTGCGCACGTGATAATTGCCATATCCATCGACATCTATTTTATCGTTTAGATCGGTGACGGTCTTGTTCTTCTCCAAAACAATCCCGTTATTGTCAAACTGAATGCTGGACTTGATAGTCGACGTGCCGGGAAAGTATTGCGCAATCGCCGTAAGCCCCGATTTTCTTAGTACCAGGGGCGCCCTTCCTAAGGGATCATCGGCTGAGAAATAGACACTGTATTTCTGCTTAGATTCATACTGCTCAACCTCAAACTCTATTATTTCTGCCTCGGCATAAACATCATTCAAATAGCCATTCGCGACGGCCTGATTTAAAACCCGGGGTTTTGTTGGATCTTTGAGCGCAGCCGCATTTTCCTCAGCAACCATTTCTTTAAACGTTGTCACACGCTTCCACTTGTAGGTCATTATTTTAGCACCCTCTTCTATTTCCGGATCCTTACCTTCCTCGACAAAATACATATCGGCTTCCTGAAATTGAAGGCGATAACGGTCGCGGTATTTTTTGACGCGCGTGACCCAGTGGCCGCCTCCTTCAGATGGGGTCACTGCCATCAATATCGCGCCGTCCGCGTCACTATAATTCCGAGTCACAGCGGCCGGGCGGAATTTCTTAGTGAGATTTTCGGAAGTCAAGTTCTTGGCATCTTGGAAGAACCTTCCCTTCGAGTCGTAGCCGGTGCTCTTCGGGGATTCCTGTGAAAAGATAATCTCGATTAGTTGTCTATTGGCCTTCTTAATGGTTTCTGCGTCTGATGAATCGCTGGCAAACCCGTCCAACAGCTTCGTCAAATCGGGTGGCAATTTAATTTCCTTCTGCTTTTTGGACAAGGATCTATAGAGATCTTTATTAGCCAACACCTTGTTGATAGTTGCGATCCTATCCTCATCGATCGTGTCCTGTCCATCATATGTAGCGGCTTCAATCAAGCTCTTCATAGCTTCGTACAGCCCCTTCACGGTCTGTGCATCTCTAAACTCATCCACAGTAAACCCGGAAGAGCGATAGTCCTTTGTGATTTTATACCCGTGATACCCGTTCGGGTCAGCGACTGTTGGATCATACGCCAACTTCGCCACATTAGAACCCATCTGTTCTGATTTTTCGGGATCATACACGGTCACCTCGTTAAAAAGAATGGTTGGCATCCTCGTTTGCGGATCAATGAAATTGGGGTTAACCCTCTTGACTTCTTTTTCAAGAGTGATATCGTCCAACGTCGTTACCGTCCTCAGGCTGAGACTGCCGTCCACACGCGTAGTCGTTTGAACAATTTTCGCAGGCTCTGTGGCCGTGTTGTCCACAAGTTCCCAAGTGGAATTTTCGAACTTTTCCCCCTTTGCACCGCCAGGCCCTGCCTTATAAACTCCTTCTAGTTTTTGCATACCGGTCTTGGCCTCAAACTCATATTCGTATTCTTTGATATAGTCTCCCTGTTGCACAGAAACGGTCTCGCGTCCGCGACGGATGATCTCGGCGACAGGCTCACTGTCGTTGGAGTACGTCACACTTTGACGCGAAAACCTGGTAGTTTGGTCATAACTCCTGTGCACGACGTATCCGTAAAAACCCGCACTCGCCTGCGGCTGGTAATTTCCGTCATAGTAGAATATCCTCGTTAAAGGCTCATTGCCTGTGTACCCGGCCTGTTTGCGCACTGCCTCAGGCAATTCAGAGGTTGTCTCTCCCCGGTCAACAGTCACAAGACCTATCATGCCCGCTTTTCCGGTAGTTCTCTTGAAATACTGCCTCTGCTCAAGTCCTTCCTCATCTCTTCCCAACACAATAGGCCGGCTTGCCGAGATCGTTTTTTTGTCTAAATCAACCTTTTGAACTTTTGATACAAGCGCCACACCGTCTTTAACGACTTGCGGCACGATCCTTGCCACGGGCTTGGCTGTATCGATCTTGCCTGTCGTGGGATCGATCTCGTACGTATAGACAGGGCTGTCTTTCTTGATCTCAGCGGCGGGGTCAAGGACCGACAAAACCAGCTCGCCTTTAGAATTCGTGGTCTCAATAATCGGCGTAGCGGTTCCGTCCTCACCGAGCAAATTGTAAAAAGGAGCCTTGGGTAGTATATTTTTTTTGTCGTCGGTCATCTCCACCCGGACGACCAAAGGCCCTCCGTTATCATCCAAAGCCAGCACGGTCACAAGATTGGTATTCTTTCCGATCGAGACATTGTCATTTTGAAAACGAATCTCATAAGAGGCAACAGGTATCTCTTTTTCAAGCAGGGGCTTCTCTGTCCTGGTGCCTTCA
This sequence comes from uncultured Planctomycetia bacterium, assembly GCA_964486835.1. Classification (GTDB taxonomy): domain Bacteria; phylum Omnitrophota; class Gorgyraeia; order 2-02-FULL-51-18; family 2-02-FULL-51-18; genus CAMDWQ01. The sequence goes on along the minus strand of CAZAPB010000003.1, from coordinate 483 downwards.
ACAGGCAATCCATCATCACCCCACTTGGTCACCGTGATAGTAGCGGTTTCTCCCTTGTAGGGACCGGAGGTGTATACAAAATCGGCTTTGGTCTTGCCTATGCGTTGTCCGCTCGTATCCAATTTCCAGGAGGCCAGGTATAAACCTGCCGTTGGCTCCATCGTTGTCTTGGAAAGCAATTGAAGAGCACCGGAAGGCTTATTCTTATTGCTTTTTGTGCCTATAAGCAAGTCCACATCAAAAACATTGGTAAGCATACCTATTTTGAGTACTGTTGGATCAGTATCAGGAAGAGTGCCTGTGATGGGCATGCCCGTTTTCGGGTCTCTTTTGATTACGTGGACTGAGCGGGACTCTCCCTTTTTGGTGACAAAATCACAGCGGGATTTGCCTTTGGGGGTACTGCCGTCATCCTGATAGGGTTTTGTGCCAATATAGCTACCTTCGTCGGGATCAGAAATAAGCTGGGTTTGGGCAACGCGT
>CAZAPB010000002.1:9284-31044 GCA_964486835.1 uncultured Planctomycetia bacterium | reverse complement strand
GGCAGGCGGGTGCCAAGGAAGTACATTTACGCATTAGTTGTCCGCCGCACCGTTTTCCCTGCGCTTACGGAATTGATTTTCCGACCAAGGAAGAGCTGATTTCCAATAAATACTCTGAAGGGGAGATATGCAAGTATCTTGACTGCGATTCGGTCAAGTATTTGTCCTTGGAAGGCATGCTTTCCTGCGTCAGTCCTCCCAAGGAGAATTATTGCACGGCCTGTTGGAGTGGAAAATATCCCATCGCGTTTGAGGCGGTGGACAAATATCATGCGGAAAAACAGCGGTAAGCGATAGGCGTTAAGCGATAAGAGGAAATTGAAAAAGAAATAGATAAGAAATAATTCAGTAAGAATTGAGTTGTACAAAATAAATTTTTTAACGCTTATCGCCTACCGCTTAACGCTGAAATAATTGAAAGGACCATGGAAGATCGTGAAAAAAAAGCATTTAAATTATAAAAAAGCCGGCGTGGATATTGATAAGGCCGATCAATTTATCGAGGAGATCAAACCGTTGGCTAAAGCGACCAGGCGTCCCGAGGTGATGGCCGGGATCGGGGGATTTGGGGCGCTTTGCCGTTTTCCCAAAAAATACAAGAATCCTATCATGGTGACATCCACCGACGGGGTAGGTACCAAATTAAAGGCCGCCAAGACAGCGGGACTGGTTGAAGGCCTGGGAATCGATCTGGTGGCGATGAACGTCAACGATATTCTGACGATGGGCGCGGAACCGCTCTTTTTTCTCGATTATTTTGCGGTGGGTAAAATCGATGTGCCGATGATGAAGTCTATTGTCAAAGGTATCGCCGAGGGATGCCGGCAGGCGGGTTGCGCCCTGATCGGCGGGGAAACCGCTGAGATGCCGGGCCTTTATAACCAGGGCGATTTTGACCTGGCTGGTTTTTCCGTGGGCATTGTTGAAGAGTCCAAGATTATTGACGGCAGTAAGGCGCGTGCGGGGCATGCGATCATCGGGATTGCTTCCTCAGGAGTGCACTCCAACGGTTTTTCGTTGGTGCGCAAGGTATTGAAGGAGGATTTTTTTCGTGAGCACGCGCAGGAGATACTCAAGCCCACTCGTATTTATGTGCGGCCTATTCTCTCGCTTCTGGAAAAAGAACCCGTTTTCTCAATGGCGCATATCACCGGGGGCGGTTTTTTTGACAATATTCCCCGTGTGCTTCCTAAGAACTGCGGTGCCAAGATCCAGGCTGGAAGCTGGCCTATTCCCCGGGTATTTCGCTGGATCGAGGAAGCCGGCAATGTGGAGGCCCGCGAGATGTACCGTACATTTAACATGGGCGTCGGTTATATCCTGGTGACACCAAAAGAGAGAGCGCTCAAAGTCATCTCGCATTTGCAAAAGTTCAAGCTTCATTCGTGGATTATCGGAGAGATCGTTAAAGGGGAAGGGGTAAGCATTCAATGAAAGTATTGGTCATTGGCAACGGAGGACGTGAGCACGCGATCTGTTGGAAGATCTCGCAGAGCCCCAAATTGACAAAGTTGTACGCGGCTCCCGGCAACGCGGGAATCGCCGAGATCGCTCAGATCGTGGATATCCCGGCCAAGGACCAGGACGGCCTACTCAAATTTTGTAAACAGCAGTCCATCGATCTGGTGGTTGTCGGACCGGAAGCCCCGCTTGTCGACGGCATTGTCGATCGCTTTGAGAAGGAAGGCATCAAAATTTTCGGGCCGTCCAAGTTCGGGGCGCAATTGGAAGGTTCGAAGGTGTTTTCAAAGCTCTTGATGAAAAAAATTGGTATTCCGACGGCGGATTTTGAGATATTTGATTTGCCCGAGAAAGCGATGGATTATGTCGCCAAAAAAGGGGTGCCTATAGTGATCAAGGTTGACGGTCTTGCCGGCGGTAAAGGCGTGGTGGTGGCGACCTCAATGCCCAAGGCGATGGAAGCTATCCATTTGCACATGGTTAAAAAAGTATTTGGCAAGGCCGGCGATAAGGTTGTGGTTGAGGAGTGCCTGCAGGGAGAGGAAGCCTCTATCATCGCGGTTACCGATGGAACGACCGTGCAACTTCTTGCCTCAAGCCAAGATCATAAACGGCTTTATGAGGGTGACCACGGACCGAATACAGGCGGCATGGGAGCATATTCTCCGGCGCCGGTGGTTACCGCTGAACTTGAGAATGAAGTTCTCCAAAAGGTTTTTATGCCGCTGGTCAACGAATTCAAATCGCAGGGCCATCCCTACAAAGGGTTTTTGTACGCGGGCATTATGGTGACATCCAAGGGGTTCCGTGTGCTGGAGTTCAACACCCGTCTGGGTGATCCCGAGACACAGGCTATTCTTCCGCGCATGAAGAACGACCTTTTGGAAGTGATTCTGGCGACCGTGGAAGAGCGTCTTTACGAGGTGAAGCTTGAGTGGAAGGACCAGAACTGTGTGTGCGTGGTCATTGCCTCCGAGGGATATCCCGAGTTTTATGAGACCGGAAAAAAAATAGCGGGTCTCCCAACGGCCAAGGAAGACCCGGAGGTTCATATTTTTCACGCGGGCACCAAGAATGAAAACGGTCAGATCGTTACCGCCGGCGGGCGTGTGCTCAACGTGGTTGGAAGCGGCCGTGGCATTTTTGAAGCGCTTTCCAAGACATATAACGCGGTCGATAAGGTCTTTTTTGACAAAATGTACTACCGCAAAGACATCGGCCACCGCGCCGCGCGAGTGCTAAAATAATCGGGAGAAAATAGATGAAACCAACTGTAGCGATACTGATGGGCAGTGATTCTGATGCCGGGGTTTTGAAGCCTTGCGGTGATGTCTTGAGAGAGTTTGGTGTGCCATTCGTCGCGCGCGTGTTATCCGCGCACCGGACACCTGTTGAAACGGTGCAATTTGTAGAGTCCTCCGACAAAGAGGGTATTGAGGTGTTTATTTGCGCGGCCGGCGGGGCCGCTCATCTGGCAGGAGTTGTGGCGGCGCACACAGAAAAACCGGTCATTGGCATCCCGGTTGAAAGTACTTCGTTCCATGGCATGGATTCTTTGCTTTCCACCGTGCAGATGCCGGCCGGGATTCCGGTGGCGACCGTGGCGGTTGGGTCCGGCGGGGTTCGAAACGCGGCTTTCCTGGCTATACGGATACTGGCTCTCAAAGACACGCGTCTGGGTATTGCGCTGGCCGAATATAAAAAAAATAATATTGAGAAGATCTTGAAGAAGACAGTTACTCTTTAATAATGAAGAACATCCTTTTTGTGTGCACCGGTAACAGCTGTAGATCCGTGATGGCCGAAGGTCTTTTTAAACGCGCCGTTGCCGAGAGAAAGAACGATTTTAAAGTGAGTTCGGCGGGGGTTTCGGCGATGGATGGATATCCTTCGACGTTGGAAACCATTCGTGCGATGAAACAACAGGGCATTGATGTGGCGGGCCATCAGAGCCGGCGGCTGACGCGTGAGCTTGTCGAAGAAGCCGACCATATATACGTGATGGAGAAGGTGCACCGTGATATGATCTTTTCCTGCTGGCCGGAGGCAATTTCGAAGGTTTGCCTGTTGACTGATTATTCACCGGCCTCTTATGAGGCGGGAACAAATGTGCCGGATCCTATCCAAAATTCGGATGATTTCTACCGTCAGGTATTGAAGATGATTGATGGGTGCGTCCAAAAGATCGTTGTGACATTTAAATGAATTTGCCGCACTTTAACCTGCAGTCAGAGGAGGTTTTATGAAGATAGCGCTCGGGGCTGATCACGGCGGGTATAGTTTAAAAACCGAAATCAATCACTTCTTGAAAAGCCAGGGATATGACACGGCGGACATGGGAACATTTTCGGCTGAGTCATGCGATTATCCTGACTTCGCCCAGAAAGTGTCCTCAGCCGTCTCTGAAAAAAAAGTCGAGGCTGGTATTTTGATCTGCAAGAGTGGGAATGGTATGGCGATGGTGGCTAACAAGTTTCCCGGTGTACGCGCCGCGATTTGTTTCGACAAGAATGTCGCGTCACTTTCACGCCAGCACAATGATGCCAATATTCTTGTATTGGGGTCGGAACATCTTTTTGACGAGCCCGAGACTATTGTTAAAGAATGGCTCTCGGCCCGGTTTGAGGGAGGGCGGCACAAGCGGCGCGTCGACAAGATCATTAAAATTGAAAGCAAGTATGTATGCAAACCTTTGCCCAAGAAAGCGGCTAAACGAAAGGGTTCAAGGAAGAAATGAACGCGCTAAAAAAGACCGATCCCGAAATATTCAAGGTTGTTGCGGGCGAAACGAGCCGTCAAAACGGAAACATTGAGTTGATCGCCAGCGAGAATTTTACCAGCATAGCGGTCATGGAAGCGGTAGGCTCTGCGCTGACCAATAAGTATGCCGAGGGTTACCCCGGGAAGCGCTGGTACGGCGGGTGTGAATATGTCGACATCGCCGAAACATTGGCGCAGGAGCGCGCCAAGACGCTTTTTGGCGCCGAACATGTGAATGTACAGCCTCACTCGGGATCTGGGGCCAATGCCGCTGTTTATTTTTCAATGCTCAAGCCCGGGGATACGGTACTGGCGATGAATCTTACGCATGGCGGGCATCTCACGCATGGGCACCCGATGAATTTCTCCGGAAAATTTTTTAACATAGTTCCGTATGGCGTCAGCCAAAGCGACGAACGTATTGATTACGCCCAGGTTGAGTCTTTAGCGATCGAGCACAAGCCTAAAATGATCCTGGCCGGCGCCTCCGCTTATCCGCGATTGATCGATTTTGTGCGATTTCGCAAGATCTGCGATAAAGTCGGCGCTCTTTTCATGGTTGATATGGCGCATATCGCGGGACTGGTGGCGGCGGGACTGCACGCCAGTCCGGTGCCATACGCGGAGTTTGTGACCACGACCACGCACAAAACCCTTCGTGGACCGCGCGGCGGGATGGTGATGTGCCGGGCTGAGTTTGCCAAAAAGATTGATGCCGAGGTTTTCCCGGCTCTCCAGGGAGGGCCGCTGATGCATGTTATCGCGGGAAAAGCGGTTGCGTTCAAAGAGGCGCTGGAACCGTCGTTCAAAGAATATCAGTCGCAGATAGTCAAGAACGCCAAGGCTCTGGCTGATGAATTGACTGGCAAGGGTTTTCGCCTGGTTTCCGGCGGTACTGATAATCATCTGATGCTGTTGGATGTTAATCACAAGGGCCTGACGGGTAAGGATTGCGCCGAAGCGCTCGATCGCGCGGCGATCACGGTCAATAAGAACGCGATCCCGTTCGACACGCAGAGTCCGTTCAAAGCCGGTGGTGTACGTTTGGGCACTCCCGCGGTTACGACACGCGGGATGAAAGAAACGCAGATGAAGCAGATCGCCTTCTTTATTCACGAGGTGCTTTCCAATATCGAGTCTGAGTCCAAGATTCAATCGGTACGGGAAGAGGTCAAGAAACTGACAGAGAAGTTTCCGTTGTATGCGGAACTGCTGGAACGCTTAAAGTAGGAGGGAAAAAGACCAGATGAAATGCCCATTTTGCTCGTCAGACGAAGATAAGGTCATTGACTCGCGTTCTTCCAACGAAGGCAAGAGTGTACGCCGCCGCCGCGAGTGCCTAAAATGTGATAAGCGATATACCACGTATGAGTATGTGGAAGAAATCCCGCTGATGGTCATCAAGAAGGATGGGCGCCGCGAGGCTTTTGACCGCAACAAGATCATCAGCGGTATCATGAAGGCGTGCGAGAAGCGTCCGGTCAGCGTCGAGAAGGTCGAGGCGGTCGTTGATCGTGTTGAGAAGGAAATACAGAAGAATTTTGACAAAGAAGTGAAGGCCCAGGAGCTGGGAGAACTGGTCATGGAGCACCTGCACAAGACCGACGAAGTCGCCTACGTCCGATTCGCCTCGGTGTATCGTCAATTCAAAGACATTAATCAGTTTATGAAGGAGTTGAAAGACCTTTTGAGTAAAAAAGTCTGAAGTGTTTTTATTCTAGCGGCGTGTGTCGGAAGGGCCGGTTGTTTCATCATCCGGCAAAGTTTCCTTCAGTATTTCGAGGTTTGGTTTTAGCTCACTGCGAAGTTTTTTCAGTAGTTCATCCATCTCTTTCTCCGTTTTAGACTTCATCAATTCCTTTTTCAGAGATTCTTTTTCCGCGGTGAAATCTTTTTCATTGATCGGAGCATTTTTAAGTACTTTAACGATAGCCGCGCCTGTGGGGACAGCGATAGCCTTGCTGATCTGGCCTTCTTGAACGGAGCCGAGTTCTTTCTCTATGGGCGCAGAGGGGCCTATGCCCGCAAGGTAAGCGCCACTCTTAAAATTTTCCGATGATCTTATCTCGAGCTTTTGGGCGGCCGCGAATTTTTCAAAACCCTCCGGTTTGAGATCTTTGGCCAGCTGATTCAATTTATCCAGTGAGGCTTCGACGGACTTTTGACGTGTCAGGATCTCCTTGAGTTGTTCACGGCCTTCTTCAAAGGTGAGGTTTTTTGCCGGTTTTTTGTCGTTTAATTCAATTTTATAGGAGCCATCATTCAGGGATAGCCATTCGGATATCTTGCCGGTATCGAGCGAAAAACTTTTATCAATAATCTCGGTGATAAGTCCCAGGCCCGGGATCGCCTGGTTACGGGAAAAATAAGGAGTCTTGGTCACTTTAAGGCCAAACTTTGAGGATAGCGTGTCCAGAGTCGATTGATTGTCGGCCAGCGCTTCTTTGAGTGTATCGACGTTCTCTTTGGGGATGAAGATATACCGGATGCTGATCTTGGCCGGCTCGGTCAAAAGATTTTGATACATCGAATAGATTTTTTTGAGCTCTTCCTCCGAGGGCGTATCATTGCTTTCTCCGGCGGGAACCGAAAGAACGATATATTGGATACTGCGCTCGCCTTTTTTCTGAGTATAAAGATTTCGCAGGTCCTCATCATTGAGCGTTATCTTTTTTCCCAATTGATTAGATATCTTTTGGATGGTCAGCGTTTGGCGCACTTCTTCTTCAAAAAGGCGGTTATCCATGCGAAGGTATTGTGTGAACATTTTGTAAGCGCGGTTGTCAAACCCGCTCTTGTTTTGAAGGAAAGGCTGAGAGCTGATCCATTCAACCACCTCACCATCGCCGGTTTTAAGGCCCTCTATTTTTGCGTAGTGCAATAAAAGCAGTCGATCCCAGGCCTCGCCCTTCATATTAATAAAGGGCCGGACCTGGTCATAAGAGGCGCCGTAGATCATACGTGCCTGGTGTTCGATCGCGCTATAGCTGGCCAGGTAGTCCTTGACCGTGATATTTTTACCCCCGATAGTGCCGACCGAAGAAGTGGGGTTGCCGCGCTCTTTTCCCAGATAAATACCGGAAATAGCGAAGGTCGTAATGACCGCGATCGCTAGAACGATGTATATCTTCTTTTGAGTTTTCTGATTTCTTAGTAGCCTTAACATAGATTTTGAATTATACAGTATCAGAACAAAATAAGGCAAGCCAAAACCCAACCAGCCCTTTTAAATAGTGGTTGGCGGAGGTATGGGGACATTGACATGACGTTTAAGCTATGTTATACTTCCATTAACATTTGTAAGCCATTGAAGGTTATAATGGCTTATGATTTTTTTTCTTATCTTGTTTATTTTCAATATATTAGCTTATAAAAAGATTATAAAATAATGCGAAAGGCGATCGTGTCAGAGAAAAATTTTAAGCTGAAGTTAGGACTTCCTAAGGGAAGCCTGCAGGAATCCACGTTTAAGATGTTCAAAAAGGCCGGCTATAATGTTTCTGTGGGCTCGCGCTCCTATTTTCCCTATATTGATGACCCCGAGATCGAGGCTGTTCTGATACGTGCCCAGGAAATGTCCCGTTATGTTGAGGATGGAGCGCTGGATTGCGGCCTGACCGGCGAGGACTGGATACTGGAGAATGGCTCGGATGTCGTGCGTGTGGAGGCCCTGCAGTATGCCAAATCAGGGATGAACCAGGTTCGCTGGGTGCTGGCGGTTCCCAATGATTCCAAGATCAAAACGGTCAAGGATCTCGAGGGCAAGCGTGTCGCTACCGAGCTCAAGGGGTTTACTGAAAAGTATTTGAAGAAGCACGGGGTCAAAGCGGATGTCGAATTCAGCTGGGGCGCGACTGAGGTCAAGGTGGCGTCGGGGTTGGTGGACGCTATCGTGGAGCTGACCGAGACAGGTTCATCGTTGCGCGCTAACAATCTGCGCATTGTTGAGACGCTTTGCCATTCGACAACCCAGTTTATTACTAATAAAAAAGCATGGGCGGACCCCATCAAGAAAAAGAAAATGCAGCATATGGCGATGCTTTTAGTCGGGGCGATACAGGCCGAGGCGAAGGTGGGTATCAAGATGAATGTGAACGAGGAAAGTCTCAAAAAGGTGCTTTCTCTTCTCCCGGCGATAAAGAACCCGACGGTCTCGAGTCTGACTCTGAAGGGTTGGCATGCGATCGATACTATCATCGATGAAAAAATTGTGCGTGATTTGATCCCCAGGCTCAAGGAAGCCGGCGCCGAGGGGATTATAGAATATCCGCTGAATAAGGTGATATATTAGCGTTATGCGTCGAGCGTTATGCGTTAAGCGGTAAGCGGTAAGCGGTAAGCGTTAGGCGGTAAGCGTTAGGCGGTAAATAGTGGACGTTCAACGCTTATCGCCTAACGCTTGATGCTAAAAAAAAGGAGTCGAGAATGCCTTGCGGTAAAAAAAGAAAGCGCCATAAAATGGCGGTGCACAAAAGAAAAAAGCGTCGCCGTCGCGACAGACATAAGAAGAAGTAAATAAGACAGGGGTGTCATTGCGAGGAATGAAATGACGAAGCAATCCCCTTTGCGAGAGCAAAAAAATGGATTGCCGCGTCGGCCCTCGGCCTTCTCGCAATGACGAAGCACATGCCCAATGACGAAGCGCATGAATGCTGTCTTGATAGGGTCTCTTTATTTGTGCGTTTTTTAAAAAGGAGCTTCCGTGTTCTGGAGAAAATTTAAAGTATTTTGGTGGAATCATTGGCCAAAAGTTGTAGTTATCGCTTGGATATTCTTTATTTTTTACTGGCCCAGTCAGTCATTGGGCTCTCTGGATAAATATCAGCGCGATTACATGATCGCGTTTCTTTCCATGACCGGCCTGCAGGCGACTGTCAGCGCGGTTATATTCGTTGTGCTTTATTCCTGGGTGCTCCAGGGGGGCATGCAAAAACTACGCAAATCGCAGATCAAGGGCGACAAGGTTAATATTCACTGGAAAGATGTCATCGGCATGGAGTCGGCCAAAGCCGAAGCGCGTGAGGTTGTTGAACTGATTAAGGACCGGTCACGCATTAAGAAGATCGGCGGAAATATCATCCGCGGTATGCTGATGATGGGCCCTCCGGGTTGCGGTAAGACCTATCTGGCGAAAGCGATGGCGACAGAAGCGGGTGTGCCGTTTATTTCCATGTCAGGATCCGAGTTTACCGAAATGTACGTGGGCGTGGGCGCGTCGCGTGTCAGACAGCTGTTTAACAAGGCACGCAAGCTTGCGTACGCGGATGGCGGTTGTATCATATTTATCGATGAAATAGACGCGATCGGACATAAGCGCGTTCATGATACCGGTTTTGGCGGCATGCAGGAAAGAAACACGACATTAAACCAGCTTCTGGTTGAAATGGATGGCTTGGGAGATAAACAGGAAAATATCGTTGTGCTTGGCGCGACCAACGCGCCTGAGACGATCATGGATGACGCGCTTTTACGGGCGGGTCGATTTGACCGTAAAATTTTTGTCCGCAAGCCAAACCTGCAGGAGAGAGAGGATCTTTTTCGTTTTTATCTTTCCAAAGTCAAAAGCGATGAATCCGTCGATGTGGGAAAAATCTCGCGCAAGATGGTAGGATCCAGTCCCGCGGATATCGCCAACTTGACCAAGGAGGCGGCGCTGATCGCGATTCGTACCAAGGATGACAAGATCAGAGAGCAGCACTTGTTAGAGGCGATGGAGAGGATTTATCTCGGTCTTAAGAGCAACATCACCATGAATCAAAAAGACAAGATCAAGACCGCTTATCATGAGACGGGGCATCTTATTGCGCTGTATCTGTTGCACCCGACCGATGATGTTTTCAAAGCCACGATCATCCCCAGGGGCGGAGCGCTGGGCCTGGTGTCTCACTTGCCGCCGGATGATAAGTATTCGATAGACCGTGATGAGATATTAGCCGATATCAAAATTTGTTTAGCGGGATATGTGGCTGAAAAAATTAAATTTAATACGACCAGCGGCGGCGTCATCACCGATTTTGAGATGGCGATGCGTAGCGCGCACCGTATGGTCTGGGATATTGGTATGGGCAGAAGCGGATGGGTCGGTAATTATAGCACGATCCCTACGAACCAGCTGTCGGAAGATATCAAACAGAAGCTGAATTCTGAAACTCAGCAAATTCTGCAGGATTGCCTGAAGGATGTCGAAGAACTTCTTAAAAATGAACATGTTATTTTTGAACGTTTTGCCCAAGAGCTTATCCAGAAAGAAGAGCTCGACTATGATGATATTGAAGCGATATTCAAGGAATACGGAAAATCCAATCCCCGTATCTCCTCTAAATATATTCCGGTCAAGTAAGCGGGGGGAGGCGCGGGGCGGAGCTCGCGTTTTCTGCTTCTTGCGGTTTATCGGTGTTTTTTTTGCGCTGGCGGTAATGACCGGATGTGTTTCGCATTACACCTATCCGGCTAATCGTGTTCCCGATTCGATAGAGAAGATTTGCCGGGAAGAGTACAAGATGGATGCCACCGCCAGGGTTGTGGGTAAGACGGTCGGTGCGCTCTTGTATGTCGATGAATTGATTGATTCCCGTGGTCAACTGCCCAAGGATGTTCAGGAAAAAATGGGTAAGATTGTCCAGGTAGTCACGCGAGTAGCTCTGTCGACAGAGCTACCTCTCGATTTCTTAGCGGTTGTGCTCCGCGATCGCAAGTCTAATAATGAATTGACCATTACCCGTTCTATTGATGATACCCGTCGGGCCAACGCCGAGGTGATCGGCGCGGATGAGTCGATCAGCAGGACACTTTTTGACCAGAGTAAATACACATCGGACCAAGCCACGGAGAATGTGACAGGAACGGTTGAGGGCATTGACGCGCCATCGCAACAGGTGACGGTACGCCGTCGTGATACCGGCGCGGAGGAGTCTATCCATATGGATCCCGAATTGATTAATACCTTGAAGATAGGGAGCCAGGTCACGCTCGATGCCAGTCCTTTTATCCTGAAAGAGGTTCACCTCGAAAATTTTCTCGCCGAGCAGATTGTGCAGAGGATACGCTTTGGATTTTCCAGAGAGAATAATGACACAAAGAAGAAGAAAAAAGAAAAGTCAGCGGAGGATGAGAATGCTTTCAATCCCGCCTTTGTTCTGGTGGACGGTGTTTTTGAGCAAACCAACGGCAGTAAAGACTATCGCTTCTCCATCATTTCCATGAAGTCAGAGGACCCGAAAGAGACCATGCTGAATGTGTTTAAGACCATCAATGAAGTGCTGGCAGGCTATCAGTTTACGGGATTTGACAATATCGAGATTCAGGATTTCCTCAACCGGCAAAAACTTGTGCTTGATCGCGAAACCCTGCTGAATTATCAAAAGCACAAGATTCGGGACGCTGATATTATTTCACGCTTCCGGCAGGAATCACAATCTGTGCAGGAGGCATTCAAGCTTTTTGGATTCAACAACACGGCTCCGGAAAAGACCGTTGCGCAGGATACGTCTGCCGCCGCGGTCCCTAATCCCTAAGCTCTTTTCTCTGTCTACCTTGAAGCTTTTTTCGCCGGCGAAGATAAATCTATACCTGCAAGTAATACGCCGTCGCGTCGATGGATATCATGATATTGATACCCTATTCGAGCGTATCAGTCTGACCGATGAGATCACGCTGATTTCGTCGCCGGAAATGATCACGCTTGCCGCTGACCGGAATAAAGTCCCGACGGGCCCTGACAATCTGGTGTGGCGGGCCGCAAGCCTGCTCAAAGAGACTTATGGCGTGCGCAAGGGCGTAAGGATCATTTTGAAAAAACGTATCCCCGTCGCGGCCGGCTTGGGTGGAGGTTCCAGCAACGCGGCCACGGTGCTTATGGGTTTGAACCGTTTTTGGAAACTTCGGCTGAGCCAAAAGAAACTACTGATTTTAGGCGCTAAACTTGGCAGTGATGTGCCTTTTTTTATTTTGAACACATCTTTTGCGCATGGCACGGGTCGGGGTGAGGTGTTGGAAAAGATCCCGGCCAAGACTGTCAAAATATGGCATTGCCTGGTCAAGCCGGATTTTGGCATTTCAACCAAGGAGGCTTACCAGGGGCTTAAGTGCCGTTTATTTGCCACGCGGTCAGCGAATTCAAAGGACGACAAGCCAGCGGCGGCAGGGTTGACACCCCCTGGAGCCGATGCTAAAATGCTGGCTCACTCTATTAAAAAGGGCGATATCCGGCGATTATCAGGGCTCTTAAAGAATAGTCTGGAAGTAACTCTAAATAATAAAGTTAGGATAATTTCAAAGATCAAGAAAGAGTTGGTCCGGCAGGGGGCTCTGGCGAGTTTAATGTCCGGGAGCGGCTCGACTGTTTTTGGGATTTTTTCTTCGAGAAGCGCGGCAGTTCAAGCAGCGGGAGTCATGAGGAAAAAAAACGGTTCTTGGCAGGTTTTTGTGGTTTCTACTTATTAAAAAACTGCCCCGCATGGATTCGAACCATGACTCTGGCCTCCAAAGGGCCGTGTGCTACCGTTACACCACAGGGCAAAATTTTTAATGAGTAAAACGTAATGCTTCGCCCCCGTGTGCGATGCCTCGTTCTTTCAAGAACGAGGCGGAGTGCCGACGGTCCTAAAGGACGGCGGCCTACCGTTACACCACAGGGCAAAAATTAAAGCTCAAGCGTACCGTACAATATAGCAATGCTTGAACGTAAGATTCAAGGTTATTATTCTTCTTTAGGGGAAAAGTAAATGCAAAAGTGTTCGTTCTGCCAAAAGGTAATGAATGGCCGCGAGAAATTATTTTCCGGGCCCGACGCGCTTATCTGTGAGGATTGTGTAAAATTTTGCCATAATACGCTCACACGCGGCAATGCTTCCGCCTCCAAGGAAGCAAAGGATGGCAAGGACGACAAACAAGTTTCTGCGGCTCCGGCCTTGAAATTTGAGGAGCTTCCCAAACCGGCTGATATCAAAAAAATACTCGACCAGTATGTCATCGGGCAGGAAGAGTCGAAGAAAAAACTTTCGGTCAGCGTCTATAATCACTACAAACGGATCATCGCCTCGTCGGAAATGCGTGACGTAGAGCTTGAGAAGTCCAACGTGCTTTTGATCGGTCCGACGGGTTCGGGCAAGACGCTTCTGGCACGGACGATGGCCAGGATCTTAAAAGTGCCATTTGCTATTTGCGACGCGACGACGTTGACGCAAGCCGGTTATGTCGGGGATGACGTGGAGAATGTGATCCAGCGGTTGCTTCAGGATGCCCAATATGATATTCCACGGGCCCAGATGGGCATTGTCTATATTGACGAGATCGACAAGATCGGCAAGACCTCGGAAAATGTTTCTATCACTCGCGATGTTTCAGGAGAAGGGGTACAGCAGGCACTGCTTAAGATACTTGAGGGCACCAAAGCCAGCGTTCCGCCTCAGGGGGGCCGCAAACATCCTCAGGCGGAGAATCTCACGGTCGATACGACGAATATCCTTTTCATATGCGGAGGGACGTTCAGTTCGCTGGATGAGATCATTCGCCGCCGGCTTGGTAAGGGACAGATTGGGTTCCGCGGACAAATGACGCATCCTGTTCTCCAAGGGGCAGACGCTGCGTATTCGCTCTTGCCTCTGGTGGAGACCGAAGACCTGGTCAGGTATGGCATGATCCCTGAATTTATCGGACGCTTTCCGGTAATTTCAACACTTGAAAAACTCAGCGAAAAGGAGCTCCTGGAAGTGCTGACCAAGCCTAAGAACGCGCTGGTGCGGCAATTTCAGAAACTTTTTGAGATCGAGGATGTGAAGCTGACACTCACCGATGAGGCGCTCAAAGAGATCGTCGGAGAAGCGATTAAGAAGGGAACGGGCGCCCGAGGACTGCGCGCGATACTTGAGAATGTTATGCTCAATATTATGTATGATCTTCCTTCAATGGAAGGGGTCAGCGAGTGTGTGGTCGGGCGTGAGACGGTTGCTGATCGCCAGTACCCCAGGTTGCTGGATAAAAAAGGCGGGATTAAAAAAATTGCGTAAAGCCGCTGTTATTTTGGCCGCCGGTAAAGGGACTCGGCTCAGATCGAGGATACCCAAAGCGATGCAGATGATTTGCGGCAGGCCGATGGTGGGATATCTGGTGGAAAGAGCCAGGCTTGCCGGTTGCGAGAAGATTGTTGTGGTCGCCGGGCACGGAATAGAGCTTGTTCGTGAATACCTTAAATCAATGGGTATGGCCGGCTCGCTTCTCTGTGTGGAGCAAAAAGAGCAATTGGGCAGTGGCCATGCACTGATGCAAGCGGCTTCTTCTCTTCGGGGTTTTGACGGCGCCACGTATGTGTTTTATTGTGATACTCCACTGATCCGCCAGGAGACGGTGCGGGAGCTATTTGAGGATCACGCGACAGGAAAAACGGATTGCTCGCTTCTTTCAGTTGAAATGCAGGAACCCACCGGTTATGGTCGTATTAAACGCGGGCCTTTTGCCGAAGTAACAGCCATTGTTGAGGAAAACGATGCGACGCCTGAAGAAAAGAGTGTTAAAGAGGTCAATGTCGGCTGTTATGTGTTCAACGCGGTCAAACTTTTTTCGGCTCTGAAGCTTGTCGGCAGGAACGCCAAGAAGAAAGAATATTATCTGACGGATGTTATTGAGATATTTGCCAAGGATGGTCGCGTTCGGGCGGTCATGGCCGCTTGTCAAAAGGAAGTTTTGGGGGTCAATACGCAAAAAGAGTTGGCGCAGGCCGAGGAGATCGCGCAAAAACGCATCTTGGATGGGTGGATGGACCGAGGAATTCGCATCCGAAGGCCCCATACTGTTACCATTGACGCGGACGTTAGGATAGGGCAAGATACTACCGTTATGCCGGGGACTGTTCTGGAGGAAGGGGCAGTCATCGGGGAGGGTTGTACGCTGGGTCCTTTCGCGCGCATCCGCGGCAAGTCCGTCATCGGCAAGAATACGATTATTGGCAATTTCGTCGAGGTGGTGCGATCCCAAGTAGGTGATCATACCCAGGTAAAGCATTTGTCTTATCTGGGGGATGCTAAGGTGGGCTCACGGGTTAATATCGGAGCCGGAACGATCACGGCTAATTATGACGGTAAGAATAAGAGCCGGACCGTGATTAAAGACGGCGCCCATATTGGAAGCGGAACGGTTCTGGTGGCGCCGGTGACAGTAGGAAGATCAGCGGTCACAGGAGCGGGTGCTGTACTGACCAAGAATAAGAATGTGCCAGACCGCGGAGTGGTTGTTGGAATTCCGGCAAGGCTGATTAAAAAGATCAAAGATCAAAGATAAAAGATAAAAGATCAAAGATAAAAGATAAAAGATAAAAGATCAAAGATAAAAGATAAAAGATTAAAGATCAAATAAAAGAAAAAATAAACGAAAAGAGATTTTTGTGAACGGGGAAATAAAAATATTTACAGGTAATGCCAATGTTGACTTGGCTATCAAGATCGCCAAGTATTTAGGCGTGCCGCTGGGTGATGCCTTGGTGGGCACTTTCAGCGAAGGCGAGATTCGCGTTAAGATCAATGAGGATGTCCGGGGCCGAGATGTATTTATTGTCCAGCCGACCTGTCCTCCCACCAACAATAATTTAATGGAACTTTTGATCATGATGGACGCGATGAAGCGCGCTTCCGCACGACGCATCACCGCAGTGATGCCTTATTTTGGTTATGCACGGCAGGACAGAAAAGATCAGCCCCGTGTACCGATCACGGCTAAACTTGTCGCCAATATACTTGAGGCCGCCGGCGCGGACCGGGTATTAACGATGGACCTGCACGCGAGTCAGATCCAGGGTTTTTTTGACATCCCGCTGGATCATCTTTTCGCGGTGAATGTGGTTGTCGACTATTTTAAAAAAAAGAAAATGAAGAACTTGGTGGTGGTGTCCCCCGATGTAGGCGGTATCAGGATGGCACGCGCATATGCTAAAAGACTGGGCGCTAATCTGGCCGTCGTGGACAAACGCCGCATTGATGACAAACACACCGAAACGATGAATATATTGGGCGAGGTCAAGGGCATGAATGTCGTGGTGGTAGATGACCTGGTGGCGACTGCCAGCTCCATATGCGAGGCGGCCGCGGCTCTGCGCAAAGCGGGAGCGTTGAGAGTGTTCGCGGCGGTTTCTCATCCTATTCTTTCCGGCCCGTCAATTGAGCGGATCAAAAAATCACCGATAGAAGAATTTGTGATCACCGACAGCATTCCTCTGGGCCCGGACAAAAAGGATGCGGTATTCAAGGTACTTTCAGTGTCGAAGCTTCTGGGAGAAGCGATTAAAAGGATTCACGAAGAAGAGTCCGTGAGTAGTTTATTTAACTAAAGAAGAACAAAGGAAACAGGGAAATAAAATGGAACAGATCAACGTAAAAGCGGTTTTAAGGGATACCCGAGGTAAACAGCAGAGCAAGAAAATGCGCGGCGAGGGCTTTGTGCCCGGCATCGTGTATCATCGCGGCGAGGAGCCTGTCGCGATTGCGCTCAACAACCGTGAAATCTCGAAGATCATCCACGACGCCGCCGGCGAGAACGTGCTGATCAACCTGACCATAGAAAAGGAAAAAAAGAAGACACGGCCCGCTATCATCAAAGAAGTGCAGTATGATCCGGTCAAACGGTTTATTTTGCATGTCGATTTCAACGAGATATCGCTCGATGAGAAGATCACCGTTGAAGTGGAAGTCATCCCTCAGGGCGAGTCTATCGGCGTTAAGCAGGACGGTGGCATTATGGACCATCCGATGCGTATGCTCAAGATTCAGTGTCTGCCGATGGATATCCCTAAGCATATCAACGTGGATGTATCGGGTATGGCCCTGAACAGTTTTTTCCATGTAAAGGATCTTGTCATATCAGAGAAGATCAAAGTGCTGAACGATCCCGAGACGCTTCTGTTCCATGTGAAGCCGCTTGCGGTTGAAGCCGCTGTTGATGAGACATTGGCGACTCCCGAGATAGAGGTTATCCGCGAGAAGAAGGAAGACGAAGCTAAGGCCGGCGAAAAGAAAGAGGAGCCTAAGAAAGATGCTCCTAAGGCGGAGAAGAAGTAGCGGCAATCGGCAAGCGTTAAGCGTTAAGAATTTCTCTTACCGCCTAAAGCTGGCCAACTAACGCTGATTATGAAAATAATCATCGGCATTGGTAACCCCGAGAGAAAATATGAGGGGACCAGGCACAACATTGGTTTTGAAATATTGGACGGCCTAGCCGCAGTTTTGGGGTTGCAAGCGGCCTGGAAAGAATCAAAAAAAATACAGGCAGTCGCGCTGAAAACTGATGGCGCCCTGCTCGTCAAGCCTTTGACATATGTCAATCGCACCGGTGAAAGTATGCGGGAAATTTTTAGGGAGTACCGGCCCGCGCTGAAGGATGTTTTGGTGGTTAGCGACGACGTAAATCTGGATTTTGGTAAGCTCAGATTGAGAAGCGAAGGCTCCGCCGGGGGTCATCACGGGCTGGAATCGATCATCGCGGCGTTGGACGGTAGTATTGATTTCCCGAGGCTTCGCTTTGGTGTCAGAAATGACCATATGCCGCGGGATTTGAATGGATTCGTGCTGGAGAAATTCAGCCGCGACGAAAAAGAAAAAGTCGGTGTACTGAAAGACAACGCGATCTCAGTTTGCGTCACTTGGTTGAACGGAGATCTTGACGCGGCTATGAAAAAGCTGAGTCAGCTACAAGGATAGCCTGCCTGTTAGTGGGCAGGAAAAAAGGAGAGCAGATGGTTAATTATGAAGGTATATTTATTTTGGACCCGGACATGACAGCGGATGCTTTGAAAGCGTCGATGGCTCAGCTTCAGGATCTGGTAGTAAAGAACGGCGGACGTGTTGACGGGTTGCAGGATTGGGGTAAAAAGCGGCTAGCTTATATGATAAAGAAGAAGATGGATGGAAATTATATTATTTTGAATTTCCAGCTGGATTCCCAGTTTACTAAGAAGCTTGAGCAGGCGCTGCGTTTGAATGACAACATTATGCGCTACCTTCTGGTCAATAAAGACAACCTTTAACGGAGGTATTCCATGGCGAGCCTGAACAAAGCGCTTTTGATCGGTAACTTAACGCGCGATCCGGAATTGCGGTACGTGCCTAGCGGCTCGGCCGTGGCTAGCTTTACCGTGGCGACGAACCGTGTGTACAAACTTCAGACGGGCGAGAAGAAGGAAGAGACTAGCTTTATACGGGTGGTCGTCTGGGGAAGGCTCGCGGAGGTTTGCGGCGAGTACCTGAAAAAGGGGAATCCGGTATTTGTCGAAGGACGGCTCCAGAGCCGCAGTTGGGACGGACCTGACGGACAGAAACGCAGTGCACTGGAGGTTATCGCGACCAATATTCAATTTCTCAAAAGTTCCGGCGGCGGTGCCCCCAGGGAAACAGCCGATACCGTCGGTAAGGAAGAAATGGCCGATATTCAATTGGATGACATGTCTGGTATTAGCAGTAAGGGTGAGGAAGAAGTACCATTTTAAAGGAGAAATAACGTGTTTAAAAAGAAACTGATCAAAAAGAAGACAGATGTAAAAAAGAAGTTTATTAAAAAGAAGATTTGTAAATTTAAGCCTGAAGAGATAGAGACGATTGATTACAAGGATGTAAACCGCCTGCGTTTTTTCATCACTGAGCGCGGAAAAATTATCCCCAGCCGTATTTCCGGCACCGGCGCGAAATCTCAGCGGTTTTTGGCCCGCCAGATCAAACGCGCTCGCCAGATTGCGCTGTTACCGTACGTCGCAGAATAAGTTTCCGGCACAGGACGGGTGGCGCGCGATAGCGGGCGCCCATCCCGTCAGGCGATAATGAAGTCACAAAAGAGACACCTAAAAGCCTATGAATATTGAAGTGGTTCTGCTTCAAGACGACCCCAAATTAGGTAAGCGTGGAGAGGTAGTCAAGGTCTCCTCCGGTTTTGCCCATAATTTTCTTTTTCCTCACAATAAAGCCAAAGCCGCCACACCCGCTAATCTCAAGTCATTTCAAGAGGAAAAGGCACGTCGCGCTAAAGAAGAGGAAGAACAGCTAAGCCGTTCGCGTGAGCTGGCGGGCCGCATTAAAGAATTATCGCTGACGATTGAGGTCAGCGCCGGCGAGGGAGACAAGCTTTACGGCGCCGTCAATTCGCAAGATATAATTGAAGCACTTCGCATACAGAACATTTCGCTGGAACGAAAAGAGGTGCATCTTGAGGAGCCCATTCGAAAACTGGGCGCTTATCAGATCACGGTTAAGACACATCCGCAGGTATCGACTGAACTCAAAGTATGGATCGTGAAGAAAAAATAATGCCGCTTTCTTTTTCGCACACCAGAACGGTTTTTCAAATAGTGATGGCCGGATGAGATCCGCCGAAGAAACACTCCGCGCAACTACACCACCTCAGAACATAGAAGCCGAGATGGCTGTTTTGGGATCAATGCTGATCGAGGACATGGCGGTAGCGCTGGGCATCGAACTTTTGAACGCGGATATGTTCTACAAGGAAGCGCACAAGAAGATATTCCAGGCCATGATCGGCCTTTTCAACCTGAACAAGGCAGTGGACCTGATCACGCTGAGCGAGCATCTATACAAGGATGGCACGATGGATGTAGTCGGCGGACCCGGCTACCTGGCAACACTGACGACGACAGTGCCCACCGCAGCCAACCTGCAGTATTACGCCAAGATCGTGAAGGAAAAATACATTCTCCGCCATCTGATCAATAATGCCACGCAGATTGTCAAGGACTGCTATGACAGCACAGAGGATATCGAAGGTCTTTTAGACCGCGCGGAGAAAACGGTTTTTGAAATCTCCAGTAAAAAATTCAGCGGCGGAGTTGTCCCGATCAAGGAGATTGTTCGCAATCAGATCGAGGTCATTGACCGGCTGTATCAGCGCAAAGAGCATATTACCGGGATCGCCACGGGGTTTCATGAGTTTGATACCCAGACCGCCGGACTTCAGCCCTCGGACCTGATTGTGATCGCGGCACGTCCTTCAATGGGCAAAAGTGCTTTTATGACCTGCATTGCCGAGCACGCCGGAATGGTTTTGAAGGCGCCGGTGGCTATGTTCAGCTTGGAAATGTCCAAAGAACAGCTGATTCAAAGAATGCTATGTTCGCGCGCGCGGGTTGACGCCCATAAAGTACGCACGGGCTTTTTGGCTCAGTCGGACTGGCCGGCGCTCACCAGCGCTGCGGCTAAGCTTTCCGAAGCGCCTATCTATATCGATGACACGCCGGGGCTCTCCGCGCTTGAGCTCAAGGCAAAGGCACGCCGCTTGAAGGCGCAGTATGACATCAAGATGATCATTGTTGACTATCTCCAGCTCATGCAGGGAGTCGCCGGATCTGAGAGCCGCCAGCAGGAGATCTCCGATATATCACGCTCGCTCAAAGCGCTGGCGCGCGAACTGCATGTGCCTGTGATCGCCATCAGCCAGCTCTCGCGCGCGGTAGAGTCGCGCACGGATCACCGTCCCCAGCTTTCTGACTTGAGAGAATCCGGGGCCATCGAGCAGGATGCCGACATGGTTGTACTGCTCCTAAGAGAAGAATATTACAATCCGACGGAGGAAAACCGCGGCAAAGCGGAGGTCATTATCGCCAAGCAGCGTAATGGTCCTACCGGCTCTTTATTCTTGGCTTTTATTCGTGAATTTACCCGCTTTGAGAATGCCGAACTGGTCAGGCGCGAAGAGGCGGCATAGGCGCGGCGGTTGGTTTTGGTCTGTCTGATGCAGACTTCTGTGGCGCCTGCCTGCCGGAAGGCAGGCGTATTTATGATAATTGATATATAGGAAGGACTATGTTAAAGTAAACACTTATGAAAAAAAATAACCCTATCTTTCGTGTTTTTCTCGCCGCAACGTTTCTTATTTCTTCCGCCTGTTTTTCGCAAGCTGCCGATGATGGGAAGATAGTCAAAGCCGTTGAAGTTCGCGGCAACAAGACTGTCTCAAGCCTGACGGTTTTGGCCAAAGTCAAAACACAGATTGATCAGCCTATCTCTTCCTCAGTGCTTAATGAGGACTTAAAAAGGCTCTATGGCCTGGGTTTTTTCTCCGATGTACGCATCGAGCAGGAAGAAGTCAGTGGAGGCGTCAAGGTTGTATTCTTAGTCAGCGAAAAGCCTGTTCTTGCTCAGATCAAGATTGAGGGCAATCACAAAATCGGTACCGATGCTCTCAAAAAAGAGATGCAGTCAGTCATCGGCGATTTCATTGACCAAAAGCGCATTCGTGACGATATCGACGCGATCAAGAAGCTTTATGAAAAGAAGGGTTTTTCTGAGGCACAGGTCGACAGTTCTTTTGACATCAATCAAGATACCAACCAAGCCACGCTGAGGGTTTCGATCAACGAAGGCCAAAAACTG
This sequence comes from uncultured Planctomycetia bacterium, assembly GCA_964486835.1. Taxonomy (GTDB): domain Bacteria; phylum Omnitrophota; class Gorgyraeia; order 2-02-FULL-51-18; family 2-02-FULL-51-18; genus CAMDWQ01. The sequence goes on along the minus strand of CAZAPB010000002.1, from coordinate 9,466 downwards.
CGCATTAAACGAATCCAAGTCAACGGGAACAAGTCTATTAAATCCGGCGACATTACCAAGGTCATGAAGACCAAGTCGATGTCGTGGTGGGGTTGGTTTCGCTCCGGCTATTTGAAGGAAGAGGAAGTCCAGGAAGATGTCAATCTGTCCTGGGTAGCCCACCACCAATACGTCGTGGTCAT
>CAZAPB010000002.1:0-9274 GCA_964486835.1 uncultured Planctomycetia bacterium | reverse complement strand
GAGAGAATAAAAGCGCTTTATGACGAGGCAGGTTTTAGCGATGTGGATGTTGTGACAGCCACTGAAACAGCCAATGATAAAGGCGACGTGGTGCTTGTCATCAATGTCAACGAGGGCAAGAAATATGTCATCGGAAATCTTGAGTTAAAAGGCAATTTGATCGCCAAGAACGAAGAGATCCTCAAGAGCGCCAAGATGGTTTCAGGCAAACCTTTTTCGCGGCGCGGCCTGCGAATGGATGTTTCCAACATTCAAGACCTATACTTTGATAAGGGTTATCTTTCTTCCCAGATTAAATCAGAGTCGCTTTATAACGACAAAACCGACAAAGTTGATATTTCCTATAGCATCTCTGAGAATCAGCTGACTTACGTTGACAAGGTGCGCATTCAGGGCAATACCAAGACTAAGGATATTGTGATCCGCCGTGAGTTGCGCGCGTATCCCGGCGAATCCTTCAGCGGCGCCAAGCTTAAACGTTCCAAAGAGCGTCTTTACAATCTGGGATTCTTCGAGGATGTTCGTTTTGATACCGAGGAAGGTTCTGTGCCCAATTCCCGCGACTTGGTTGTCTCCGTCAAGGAAGGCAAAACGGGAGAGTTTAGTTTTGGCGGTGGTTATAGTTCTATTGACTCGGTGATCGGGTTCATTCAAATCCGCCAGAAGAATTTTGACTGGCAGAACTATAAGACGTTTACAGGAGCCGGACAGGACCTGGGAATACGACTTGAGATGGGCAGTGTTCGTAAGAACGCCGAACTTAGTTTTACCGAACCATGGGTGTTTGGCCTTCCGTATTCTTTTGGTTTTGATGTGTACCGCAAGGAGATCAATGAATCGAGCAGTTCCGGGTATTACTTTGACCAACGGCGTACAGGTTTTGATCTGCGCCTTGGTAAAGAATTTAATGAATATGACAAAGGTCTTTTGATGTACAAACTGGAAGAGGTTAAGATTTCTAATATGCCCGATGATTCTTCCGCCGATCTTCTGGCGGAGTTGGGGACTAACGTCACTTCAAGCGTTGCCCTCACACTGACACATGACACGCGGGACAATATCTACAATCCCACGAGGGGGTTATTATTATCAGGCACAGGCGAAGTGGCCGGTGGATTTCTAGGCGGAGATAAGAATTTTGGAAAACTCTATGGCACGGCTAGCACCTATTTTAAGAATTTTGATGTCAATGTGCTTGAGCTCAAAGGACGTATCGGTGTTTCTGATGCGTTTGGCGATAGCGACAAGGTGCCTATTTATGAGCGCTACTACGCGGGCGGAGCTAACACTATCCGCGGCTATCGTGAGCGGCGTGTCGGTCCCACTGATCCCGGTAATGGCGACCCCATCGGCGGCGAATCGTATTGGGTGGCCAATGTTGAGGAAACTTTCCCGGTTTATCCGGATCTAATCAAAGGAGCGGTCTTCTTTGATGTAGGTAATGTTTATGAGACGATCGAGGATTTTGGAGCAGGGGGTGTCTATTCAGGCGTAGGCGTAGGCGCTCGCATTAAGACTCCGATTGGTCCCGTCAAGCTAGATATGGGTTATCCGCTGGACGACCTTCCCGGTGAAAGCAAGAAGGTCCGCTTTTATTTTAGTGTTAGCCAGGGTTTTTGAGCCAGTTCAATCACATTAATTACAGGAGGACGATTTATTCCATGAAGAAGAACATAGTGGTGTTAGGGGCTTTATTTACGGCAATATGTGTGATCGGCGGAAATTCATACGCGGCTGATCAGAAGATCGGTTATGTAGACCTGGCGCGAGTATTTGACGATTATCAGAAGACTAAGGATTTCGATAAGACACTCGAGGGCAAAGGCGGTCTGAAGCAGACTGAGCGGGACAAGATGGTAGCTGATATTAAGAAAATGAGAGATGAGGCGGAGCTTCTTTCGGCAAAGGCCAAGGATGACAAACAGGCCTCTATCGATGAAAAGATCAAGTCGCTTCAGGATTTTGATCGCAGTACTCGCGATGCGTTGAGAAAAGAGCGGGATACGATGGTGCAAGAGATTCTTAAAGAAATCGAGACGACGGTCCAAGTTTTTGGCAAGAGCCAAGAGTACTCCTTTATTTTCAATGACCGTGTTCTTGTTTATAAAGGGGAAGGCAGTGACCTGACCGAACAGGTTATTAAAACACTGAATGATTCATACAAGAAAAAATAATGGATCGTCCAAAAGCTTAAACCTCGGAGAGGTCGCCGATCTTGTAGGCGGACAGATCGTCGGAGGGGATAAAAACCTCCTGGTGACAGGAGTCGCCGGAATCAGAGACGCGCAAAAGGGAGATATTACGTTCCTAGGGAACGATAAATATCTCCCTTTTTTGTATGAAACGCAGGCATCCGCCGCGATAGTCCCCTATGGCACCGGTGTTGCATCACTGCCGTTGGTGCAATGTGAAAACCCTACCCTGGCATTTACTAAAATCGCTGTTTTTTTTGCTCCGGAGCCTGTCGAATTCCCGGTAGGGACGCATCCGACGGCTGTGATAGATGATAGCGCTTTTCTCGGAGCGGGGGTTTCACTCGGTCCGCACGCCGTTATTTGTGAAGGCGCGCAGATATCCAAGGGATGTATGATAGGTGCCAATGTCTTTATCGGCGCTCACTGCTGTCTTGGAGAGGATGTGATCATTTATCCTAATGTCACGGTCAGAGAACATACTCAGATCGGAGATCGCTCGATTATCCACAGCGGCGCGGTGATAGGAAGCGACGGATATGGTTATGAGACTATTGAGGGCGAACACGAGAAGATACCTCATATAGGTTATGTGCAGATTGATGAGGATGTTGAAATTGGAGCCAATGTTTGTGTCGACCGCGGGCGGTTCAAAAGAACATGGATACAGCGCGGTGTGAAGATCGATAATCTCGTTCAGATCGGGCACAATGTCGTCATAGGGCCCAATAGTCTGATTGTTTCCCAGGCGGGCATTTCTGGGTCCACACGATTGGGAAGAAATGTCATTATTGCCGGACAAGCAGGACTCGTGGGGCATATTTCTATCGGTGATCATGCGGTGATCGGCGCGGGAGCGGGTGTTTCAAAACCGGTTCCGGCCAATGAGGTGGTGCTGGGAAGTCCGGCCAAACCTATTCGGGAACAAAAACGTCTTTTTGCCTATATTTCGAGATTACCGGATCTCTTTAAAGATGTGGCTACGCTCAAGAAAAAGTTCATGGACGAAAAATAGCTTTGATGGAAGACAATCAGAGGACAATAGCCAGGGAAGGGGATCTATCGGGGATCGGTTTGCATGGTGGCAAAGCAAGCCGTGTTTATTTTAGGCCTGCCCGGGTTGATCACGGGATCTTATTTTTGAAGAACGGCGCTGATGTGGGTGTCGTGGGTAGTGACCGGTTGCAATCTATTCCGGACGGTGTTTCTCGCTGCAGTGCTATCAGTGACGGTGTCCAAAGAATTTTGACAGTCGAACATCTTTTGGCGGCGGTATACGGTCTTGGCATCAGCAATCTGGTGGTCGATGTGCATGGTGACGAGATTCCTGCGGCTGACGGAAGTGCGTTGCCGTTTATCGAGTTTATTAAGAAATTGGGCATGGTGGACCAAAAGGTTAAAAAAGCGATTTATCGCGTGAGCGAGCCGATTTTTTGCGCCGAGAGCGGAAAAGCGATCGCGGTATATCCTTCGGAGTCTTTTGAGATAAGTTATTGCTTGGATTATGACTTTCCTTATCTTAGAGGGCAAAAAGCCGAATTCGTAATCTGTGCCGGTATTTTTGAAAGTCAGATAGCTCCGGCACGAACGTTCTGCACCGCGGATGAGGTCAGGGAACTGAAAGCGCGCGGATTCGGTCTTGGTGGCGCGTGGGACAATAATATTGTCGTATCACCGGACGGGTCGCATCTGGAAGAACTGCGTTTTCCGGATGAGTTCGTCAGGCATAAAATTTTGGATGTAGTTGGGGATCTGAGCCTTCTGGGTTTCCCGATCATCGGGAAAGTGCATGGCATCCGCAGTGGGCACTCTCTCAACCGGGAACTTGTGAAAGCGATAAGGAGACAGAAGGAGAGCCATGGAAAATAAAAGTAAGGTGGTAAAGAAGGATTATTTAATGGATAGCGAGCAGATAAAAAATATATTGCCTCACCGCTACCCTTTTCTTTTGGTAGACCGTATTTTGGAAATGAGTGACACCCGGATAGTGGCGATCAAGAATATCAGTATCAGCGAACCTTTTTTCCAGGGTCATTTTCCTCATAAACCGGTAATGCCGGGGGTGTTGATGATCGAGGCGCTGGCGCAGGCGGGAGGGGTGATGATGCTTTCGCGCGGCGGGAACGAAAAAAAACTGGCGTACTTGGTGGCTGTTGATAAGGCACGTTTCCGTAAAAAGGTTGTCCCGGGCGACCAGCTGAGGCTGGAAGTCGAAGTCATTAGGGCTAAAGCAACGATCGGTCTGGTAAAAGGTGTGGCATGGGTGGGTGAGGAAGAAGTCTGTTCCGCCGATATCATGTTCTCGCTGGGAGATTGATGAGCAGTATTCATCTTAGCGCTCTCATTGATCCGCAGGCGCAGTTGGGGCCCGAAGTCAATGTAGGTCCTTATACGTTGATCGGACCTCATGTGAAGATCGGCGCTGGGACGAGCATCGGCTCGCATTCGCTGATCGAGGGGCATACAGAGATAGGCAGTAACTGCCAGATATCCTCTCATGTGAGCCTGGGAGTGCCGCCTCAGGTTAGAAAGCAACCCTCCCGTTCCTATCTTAAAATCGGTGATAATAATATTATACGTGAGTATGTGACGATGCACCCTGGCATGCATGAGGATTCAACAACGCTGGTAGGAAGCCGAAATTTTATCATGATCGGGGTGCATGTGGCTCACGACTGTATTCTCGGAAGCGATTTGACGCTCACCAACGGTGTGGGCATGGCGGGTCATGTTCAGCTGGAAGATTTTGTCACGGTCGGCGGTCTGGCCGGCATCCATCAGTTTGTGCGTGTGGGAAAATACGCGATGGTAGGAGCTCTGTCTAAAGTAGCCAGCGACGTACCGCCATTCGTCACTTGTGACGGTCACCCGGCGGTTTTTTACGGTATTAATTCGATAGGATTGAAACGAGCAGGATTTTCTCCCAATGACCGTGTGGCGATCCGGAAGTCTTTAAAGATGATGCTGGCCTCAGGAAAGAAACTTTCAACGGCTGTTCATGAAGTTGAACATGAATTCCCCTCCAACCCGCATATCCGCATGATCCTTGATTTTGTGAAGGGTTCGAAACGCGGCATTATCCGCGCGGGATTTGACTGCCGCGGCGAAGAAGATCAGTGAGCTTTCTTTTATGTTAAGGAAAAAATCACCTTCTGACAGAGTGGGGCTTATCGCGGGTCAGGGGGAGCTTCCCGTGTTATTCGCGCAAGCAGGCAGATCACTGAATAAGAAGATTGTTGTCTTTGGTGTCGAGGGTTGTACAGATGCCAGGCTTAAGGATCTGGCGGATGAGGTGCATTATGTTGGTTTGGGCGATCTGGAGAAGCTGAGCGCGCTTTTGAAGAGTTCAGGTGTCAGACAGGTTGCGTTGGCCGGCGGAGTGTCAAAGAAGGATTATTATAATTCTGATTTTCGCATAGACAACGAGGCCAAAAAACTTTTACAGAACACCAAAAACCGGGGAGACGATCATCTATTGCGCGCCTTTGGGCTGTTTTTGAAGGTCAAGTGCGGAGTTTCGATATTGGATCCCCGAGTTTTTTTAAAGGATACGACGGCGACCAAAGGAGTGTTGACCCGCCGTCAGCCTACCGCGGAGGAGCGGGAGGATCTAAAATTGGGTTGGAAGATCGCCAAGGCGATAGGTAAAATGGATATAGGGCAAACCGTTGTGGTGAAAAGGGGAATGGTCCTGGCAGTGGAGGCCATCGAAGGCACGGATGCCGCGATCAAACGTGGCGGCGCGCTAGGTCAGGGTGAGGTGGTCGTCATCAAGGTCTCCAAGCCCAATCAGAACCTGCGGTTTGACCTTCCCACCATTGGTTGCGGTACGCTGGAGAATATGAAAGCTCTTTCTTCAAGAGTGCTGGGAATCGAGGCGGGCAGGACGATTATGATATTCAAGGATAAGTTGATTGAAAAGGCGGACCAAGAGAATATGACCCTTGTGGGGATGAACTAGTGAACGGGAAGATCTTGATCATTGGGGACCAGAACAAGCAGGGCGCCGAGTTGAAGGACGCGCTCAAGAAAGAAACTCATTTCTCTGTCACCGATATGCCGAAGAACGGAATTACACCGTCTGCGGTTGCTCAAAGAGAACCGGACCTCATTATTATTAATCCCAAATCTACGTATTATGAGATCATGGACCTTTATTATAGTTTGAAGAAAGAGCCCCAAGTTCAGGAAACGCCAATTCTCCTTTTGATGGATGAGAATGAGATGAAAACAGCGGACCTCCCTTCCGGTATCCATGAAGTACTTTACCGGCCTCTGCGCATGAGTGAGGCGGTTTCACGCGTCGAGTTCCTTTTCAAGAGGATACACAAGGTTGATCAGAAGAATATCATACAGCGCGGGAAGATCTCGATCGATGTGGCCAAGTATGAAACCAAGATCGGAGAGAAAAAGATCGATCTGACGTTCACCGAATTCCAGCTTTTGAAATTTCTTAGTTCGAACCCCGGCATCGTGTTCACGCGTGAGGTACTGCTCAATAAAGTGTGGGGTTATGAATATTACGGGGGTACGCGGACCGTGGATGTGCATATTCGTCGTTTGCGTTCAAAAATAGAGGGAAAATCCGCAATTTTTATTGAAACCGTCCGCAACATCGGGTATAAGTTTATTTCGGATTAACACCGTCATTGCGAGGAACGAAGTGACGAAGCAATCCCCTCGCATATGAATAGAAATAAAAAGGGGATTGCCACCAAGCGCCTCTGGGGCTCGGCGGCAATGATGAAGTTCTCACAAAGGAAATAAGTATGGCTAAAGCAAAAAAGAAATCAACAGCAGCGTCGCGCAGTCAATCCGCCCGTCAGGGAAAAGATTTTGTGGTGAAAAAAGCACAGGAGCTGGGTGTGAAGTTCATCCGACTGTGGTTTTGTGACACGCTCGGCCTTTTGAAGAGTTTTGCCATTACGATCGAAGAGCTTGAAGAGGCGCTCAACGAAGGCAAGTTTTTTGACGGGTCGGCGATCGAGGGTTTTGCGCGTGGGGATGAATCGGATATGCGCGCGGTTCCGGATGCGTCGACCTTTCAGACACTGCCATGGCGGCCTAAGGATAATGCAGTGGCGCGCATGTTCGCCGATATCGTGGATGCCAACGGAGCTCCGTTTAGCGGTGATCCCCGCCAGTGCTTGAAGCGTAATCTGAAGAAGGCCTCTGATCTGGGCTATACTTTTTATGTGGGGCCTGAAATCGAGTTTTTTTATTTCCGTGATTCTGAGTCTACCAAGACCCTTGATCAAGGTGGTTATTTTGACCTGACCTCTCTGGACGCGGGTTCTGATTTAAGACGGGAAACGGTGCTGACTCTTGAGGAAATGGGTATCGGTGTGGAGTCCAGCCATCATGAGGCCGCACCCAGCCAGCACGAAATCGATCTGCGCTATACGGACGCGCTGACAATGGCCGATAACGCGATCACTTACCGGCTGGTAGTCAAAGAGATCGCGATGAAGAACGGCGTTTACGCGACTTTCATGCCCAAGCCGCTCAAGGGCGAGAATGGCAGTGGTATGCATGTGCACCAGTCTCTGTTTAAGGGCGATCAGAACATGTTTCACGACAAGAATGAGAAGTATCACCTTTCCAGAACGGCGCGCCATTATATGGCCGGTTTGCTCAAATACGCGCCTGAGATGGCGATCGTCACCAACCAATGGGTTAATTCCTACAAGCGCCTGACTCCAGGGTACGAGGCGCCTGTGTTTGTATATTGGGCGCGCCATGACCGCTCGGCTCTCGTGCGCCTGCCAGAGCACAAGCGGGGTTATGAGCGGGCGATGCGCGCTGAGCTTCGTATGCCGGACGCGGCTTGCAACCCGTATCTGGCCTTTTCAGTGATGTTGGCGGCGGGGCTTGAGGGTATCAAACAGGGTTGGGAGCTACCCGAGCCGGTCGAGCAGAGTGTTTTTGAAATGTCAGAAGCCGAGAGAAAGAAACGCGGTATTCGCATGCTACCGCAGAGCCTAGGTGAGGCAATTCAGGTCGCTCAGGAGAGTAAGTTTTTAAAAGATACCCTTGGAGAACAAATTTTCCATTCGCTGATCGAAAATAAGAAAATCGAGTGGAATAAGTATTGCGCCGAAATCTCAAGCTATGAACTTGAGAAGTACCTGCCGGTCTTATAACTGTTTTTTTAACGTTCTCTTAGGATATCCCGTGCCGCGTTTTCCGTGGCGGCAGACCCTATTGAAATTAGTACTATTTCATGATACTATTTTGATGTGAAGAACAAACATCATAAAATCCTGGAAGCCATCTTTGCGGATCCAATTCGCTCAAATATCGCTTGGATGGATATCGAATCGATGTTGCGGGGCATGGGGGCCGAGTTAAGCCAGGGCCAGGGGTCTCGTGTCAGGATTGCCTTGCACGGGGTGCGCGCTGTTTTTCACAGGCCTCATCCTCAAAAAGAAACGGATAAGGGCTCAATCAAATCAATGCGGCGGTTTCTGATAACCGCGGGAGTAACGTCATGATGAAGTACAAGGACTACGAAGCTGTTGTGGAATTCGATGATGAAGCAAACCTTTTTCACGGGGAGGTAATCAACACGCGGGATGTTATTACTTTTCAGGGAAAGTCTGTCAAAGAGCTGAGACAGGCTTTCAGCGACTCTGTGGATGATTATTTAACGTTTTGCGCCAAAAGAGCCGAGGATCCCGAGAAGCCATTTTCCGGTCAATTTGTCCTGCGTCTGACCCCTCAGCAGCATCGGCAAATTGTGATTGCTGCCAAACGGGAAGGCAAAAGCCTGAACACCTGGGTTAAAGAACATCTCATGGACGCCACGGCCTAAGTTTTTGTACCCGGTAGCAATTTCGAAATAAACTTTAAAATCTCGCTCGCCGCATTCTCCGCGGCGCCGCCGTGGCCGAGCTTGTCTGAGATCTGGGCAAGGTCTTTTTTCATTTTCTCCCGCAAAACCGTATCGGTAAGGATTTCCCCGGCTTTTTGGGCAAATTTTGCGGGCGTTGCGTCGTATTGCATGAGTTCGGGCATCGCTTCGTGGCCCAGGATCAGGTTGGGCAGGCCTGGTCCCAGGGCGGCGCTAATGGCGATCGCAA
>CAZAPB010000001.1:0-33821 GCA_964486835.1 uncultured Planctomycetia bacterium | reverse complement strand
GTCTGGCATGCGGCACGATCAATTACAAGACAGCTTCATAAAAATATTTAAGTTCTAATGCGGGATATTTGCATTTTTTAAGAAGCTGCTTTCAGAAAAGTCAAATATCCAATGTTGACGACTTTTTTTAAGCAAAAACGAGCCCCTTGCTGCATTCTGGACCATTTGCGAGGTCAACCCCAACACCCTATTTAAAGAAGCTCGGCTATTGCCGTGGGAGAAGTGCACGATTAAAAAGATTGCTCAGCTCTAATAGATTGAATATTTGAACAATCTAAGGTAGCTTTATAAACATGCCCACACAAATCCCTGTGTACTCCATTTTGACCCTAATCACGGGGATTTTGTGTTTTAGTCTTGGTTATTTTATCTTCTCCAAGAACCCGCGCCAGGCGACCAATCGGCTTTATTTTCTTTTTTGTATCGCCACAAATTTCTGGCTCATTTCCATGACACTTCTTTCTTCTAAATGGTTTCCGCAGGGCACAAGCGTCATGTTAGGAAGACTGGTTTACAGCGGCGTCGTATTTATGCCGACGCTTGCTCTTCATTTTTCAATCGCTTTCCTCGGTGACAATGTGCCGCCAAAAACGCTCTCTCACCTAAAAATTGCTTATTTTTTCACTATGCTGTTCTTTGTATTGGTCTGGACCTCCGCTCATTTTATTACTGGCGTATATGACTATAGTTGGGGCTATTATCCAAAAGGTGGGTTCATTCACAAAATCCACGTTCTCTTTGTCGTCATAACTGCTCTTTTTGGTGTCTACCTGTTAGCTGGGGGTGCTGTTGAGGAAAAGCGTCGGAACGGAAAAACTAATACCTACTACGAGACAAAATACTTGTGCCTGGCATTTTTATTCGCAACAATGTCGGCTATTGATTTTCTAGCCAATATGGGAATAGATATTTATCCGCCAGGGTTTATTTTTTTCGCGATTTTCATTTATGCCACTACTTACGCCATTTTCAAGCACAACCTTCTCGGCGTTTCCATTATCATAAAGAAAAGTCTCGTTTACTCGATCCTAATTTCCATCATTATTGCTTTATACTTTCTTGGGATTTATATCATTGGAAACCTAGTGAAAGATTGGGCTCAGATCCGCTCGACACCATTGATGCTCATTCTTCTAACGGTCATCACCTTGCTGTCAAGACCCCTTGAAAAGAAAATCACAGATGCCACTGACAGACTCTTTTTCAAGAAAACTCATGAAGTCATGGAAAAAGAAAATCTTCTACTTCACCGGGAGCTCCAAAAACAAGACCAACTCCGAGCCATCGCCACACTGGCGTCCGGCATGGCCCATGAGATAAAAAATCCGCTCACTGCCATCAAGACATTCACTGATTATCTTCCTGAGAAGTCCGGTGATCCGGAATTTATACGCCGATTCACCAAGGTGGTGGGCTCCGAAGTCGAAAAGATCGACTCTATCGTGCGCGACGTACTTGAGTTTTCAAAACCCTCTCCCCCAAAGCTTGAACAAATGATCGTCAAAACGGTGATTTGCGATACGCTGGATTTATTAAATAACGCATTTTTAAACCAGAAGATAACAGTCAAAACCGAGTTTGGTGAGTCAGTGCCGCCAATATTAGCCGATCACAAGCAAGTGCGGCAGGTTTTCCTGAATCTTTTCCTCAACGCGGCCCAGGCGATGCCTGAGGGTGGGACGCTGACGGTCACATCCTCTTTGACCCGGGATACGCGCCTTGAGATCTCGATCCACGACACCGGCCAAGGCATCCCCAAAGAAGACCTGGACAAGATATTTGAGCCCTTCTTCACCACCAAAGAAACAGGCACCGGCTTGGGCCTGTCTATCGTCAGCGGCATCATCAAGGAACATGGCGGCAAGATCCAGGCCCAAAGCGCTCCGGGGATAGGGACGACAATACGGGTGAGTTTTAAAGCAGTTTAAGAACCGAAAGCCAGGCCTCGCTCCGAGGAGGCGCGTTAATGTGGGAAGGTGCGGGACACCCAGTCCGATATGAAGAAATTATTTTAACCTGTTTTTTTCGGTATAAATAATAATTTTACGCATGACATCGACACAGTCGGCCGGATACATCCCGACGGCCGTTTCCGCGGAAAGCATCACGTAGTCCGAGCCGTCCAGGATCGCGTTGGCGACATCTGAGACTTCCGCCCGCGTAGGGATAAGGTTTGTGATCATGCTCTCGAGCATCTGCGTAGCGGTGACGACAAACTTCTTTGAGCGGTTGCACTTCCGGATGATCCTTTTTTGCATCAGAGGCACCTCATAAAACGGCAGTGACACGCCCATATCGCCCCGGGCGACCATGATGCCGTCAGAAACACGGATAATGTCGTCAATATTCTTTATCCCTTCCCGGTTCTCGATCTTTGCGATCACGGGGCACCGGTAGGCGTGACTTTTCATCATCTCTTTGACGACAGCGATATCTTTTTGAGTTCTCACGAATGATTGAGCAAGAAGATCGATCTTGTTTTCGGCGCAAAACCCGATATCAAGCCTGTCTTTTGGGGTCAATCCTTCGAAGTCAAGGTGAACATCCGGTAAATTGATCCCTTTGCGCTCTTTGATGAGCCCGCCGACGATCACGCGCGCCCTGAGTCCTTTTTTATCGCGGCCTTCTGCCCTGAGCGCGATATGGCCGTCATCAATATAAATAAACCGGCCCGGCTTGATCTGATCCAAAGACCCCCGGAAATCAAAAGGAATGGTGGAGCCAGATCCAAGAATATCTGAGGGCACCAGCCACACCAACTGCCCTCTCCTTGCCTGAACGGGCTCGCCGCCTTTCATCCGGCCTACGCGAATGCGGTGCCCTTCAAGATCGCCCAATATTTTTACATTCTTACGATATTTCTTATTTAGGTTCCGGACAAGCCTGATCCGCTCAATATGGTCATCAAGTTCTCCGTGGGAAAAATTAAGCCGGACAACATTCATGCCCGCGCGCATCATCGCGAGAAGGACATTTGCTTTACTCGAGGCGGGGCCTAAAGTACAAATAATTTTAGTCATTGGGTGAGCTTTGCACTATCCGGACATATTACGCGGTATTTTGTATGATTTCGAATTGCTTGCTTTGCCGTTAACCGAACACCGTTCCGGCGCGCCTGATCAAATTTTAGGCTTAAAATACTTAGCCTCGACAATCTTGCGCTCCCCTCCTTTATAGGCCCAATAAAATTGAAGAGTTTCTTTGCCATATGCCTCAAAAAACTCTACTTTTATAGAATGCGAACCTTTTGAAAGCTGCGCTTTTACAGACGGTTTGCCCACCGAGTCAGTCCACTCATCGATCAAAATACGATCATCAATATAGAATTTTAAACCGTTATCCCTTACGAAGGAAAATTCATACTCGCCGTCATCCGGCACCACAAGATAACCAGTCCATCGAACTGAAAATGCGTCCTTAGGCACAAAGGAGGGTAATTGCTTCGCGGACATAAAATCAATCTGCTGACTTTTACCACGGTTTAAAAGATTCCTGAAATTAATGCCGCTATAATACTCCACATTCAACCCACGGCTATTGGATTGGATGCGGTTGTAAATAAAACCAATGACCATCAACAACAATATGCCGCCGAGAACCAACGAGGTCCGGATAGCATTAATAGTCATATAACTGCTTCCAAACTTGCGTCGTATGCATTTTATCTGCTTGTTATGCAAACACACTATCTCCTCGATAAATAAATCATAATTAAGACTATCAAATTGTTTTTCCTTAACTTTAGAGTAGTCGGATGACCACGCCGAGACCTTTTCTTTGATCTGAGATAATTCAGAATTATTTGAAATAATATCTCGCATTAGCGGAGTGCTCAAGGCATAGGTTTTCTGTAAACATTTTTCGAGCGAGTCTATTTTAGACATCATTGACTGGGCAAAAAAAAGCGTGGCTTTTTTTTGATTGTTTTCCAAAAGAACATTGATCACTTTTAAATCGTTTTCAATGTCCCGCAACATGACTTCAATGCGCTTGGGCGTCATAATGATCCCTTCCTATATTTAGGATTAAGCAATTGCCGGTCGCCCCTAACAGTCTGCCAAAACTCCCTTTTGCCGAAACTGACTTTTTCAAGTAGCTGGCTTATTTTATCATAAGTTTTAGAGGGTTCATTTAGTTTGTTGTTTTGAAGCCGGGGTTTCAGAGCCGAGCCAAGCAGGGCGGACACCTTCACTTTTCTCATATCAAGTCTTCTCTTGCGATTATCATCTTGAGGCTAATTCTACCCATTTGATTCAAATCCTGCCCGTCAACCTATTCAATGCCGCACATTGGGCTTTGAACCAATTCTCGTCTTACTTGAAACTCCACTTTACAACCGCATGATCAGCTGAGCCTGTGAACCTTGACTCTCCTTAAAAGACTGGGGATGTCTGAGCGCCGACAGTGCCTGGGCGCCTCGCGCATAACCGCGGAAGCGCTGGCAGCAATACCCAAGGAAGCTGATTTCTCAAGACTCATCTTGCGCATAAGGCCCAGCAATAATCCTCCCACCAGCGAGTCGCCGGCGCCCACTTTACTCTTTACCGGAACTTTAACACCTTCCGCATAAAGCGCCTCCCTGGCAGTCACGAACAGCGCGCCGCGCGCGGCAAGTGAAACCACTACGATCTTTATACCCTTTTGGGTCAGGCTGAACGCCGCCTGATGATAGCTTTCAAGAGATGAAAGCTTCTTTCCAACCAACCGCTGGATCTCGTATTCGTTGGGCTTGATCATGAACGGCACGGCTTGAATGCCCAGCTTCAGCGCCTCATCATCGGCATCTAGAACACAGGGTGTTCCTGTGCGCTGTAGGGCCAGGATGTATTTCTTGTAGATATCTGGCTTCATCCCGCCGGAAGGGCTTCCCCCGATCACCCAGCAAAATGGTTTCGGACGAGTATTTAAAAGCTCCCGCAAAAAAAGACGCTGCTCAAATTCAGACACATTGGGGCCCAGAGCGCTGATGCGTGTCTGCGTTCCATCCTCGGTGTCGGTCAATATCGTGTTAATACGCATCTCACCCGGGACCTGATGCGAAGTAAATGCGATATCCAATTTTGAGAGCTCGCTTGCCCATAGTTTTCCAATAAATCCCGCCTGAAGCGTATAGGCTCGAGTAGGTCCGCCCAACTCACGGATGACTTTCGACACATTGACCCCCTTGCCCCCGGCGTGATTTAGCACCGAAACAGCACGGTTGGTATCATCCTTGAACAAGTGTGGAACCACAATGGACTGGTCGATCGACGGATTGAGTGTGATAGTCGCGATCATTCTGTTGTCTCCCATGGGCTTGTGTTCAAAAGCCTCAGCCCGGATTCAAAAAGAACTTTGCGCTCATCCCGCATCAACACCTTAAAGAAACTGCGTGAAGCCTCGGGAAGATCATTCCAATCCGAGAGGCGCATCAGGCAATAAAAGTGCTCTTTGCTTCCGATCAGCGCCTCAAAATCCGCCTTTGCAAGCGAAATCCTCTTGGCGCTTTCATCTTCTTGGCTGATCTCCAACTCCCCATATAAACCCACAGGTTTGACCGGATGACGCAGATAAAAACTAAAATCGTAGAAAGGGCCCGGATGGTCATAAACATAAACCTTATCGGCAGGGCTTAGCTGAGGCTTGAGTTTAAGCGCAAAATGCTTGGATGTGAAATCATGATTTACTCTCTCCATGATAAAAACCAGGGGCAAAAGAGAAATCATGAGGATTCCGGCAGAAAAGACAAAGAGCTTTTGCCTAAATTTCCGGTTTTCTGTCCATTGAGCCCAAGCGCTCCCCAGTAAAATACATGCCGGCGGTATTACCGGCACAATATAGGTCGCAAGTTTGGATTTGGATAAAGAAAGAAATATCAGCGTAACCGCGATCGCTGCAAAAAGGAAACGCGCGGGACCGTTTTCTTGGCGCTCCGAGACTTGCCGGGCACAGATCCTCATCGGTCCCGGGACCACAGACCACGGCAGAAAGAACACGAACAAAAGCACCGGATAGAAATACCACCCTTGTTGATGTTCAAAATTATCGGAGGTAAAACGTGATAAATGCTCCCGGAAAAAAAATACATTCCAAAACTCGGGCTTATGCGAGCTGATCCACACAAACCATGGGCAAACAATCACCGAAAAGATGACCGCGCCCATCAGTAGATTCATCTCCTTGAATATTTTCCAGTACCGCCGGTCTGACACAATAAACACAAAAATAGCCAGTCCCGGGATCGCCAATGCCAATACGCCCTTGGCCAAAAACGCCAGCGAAACGCTGAGGTAGAACGCCGCGTAATATTTATTCTTGTGCCGCAGAGATGACAACCCCAGGAAAAAAAGATAAAAACTGGCCACAATCAAGAAAGAAAAAACAGCGTCTATCACCAGAAACCGCGAAACGTGTAAATACCACGGATTAGCCAAAAGAAGCAAAGCTGAGAATAATGCGGCGCGCGCGCCAAAAAAACGCCGTGAGAAAAAATAAGCGGCCAGAACCCCAAAAAGACCGAATAACGCCGGAACCGCGCGCGCCTGCCATTCGCCCTGACCAAGCAGTTGGAATGAGGCGGCGACTAACCAGTAAAAAAGAGGCGGTTTTCTCAAATAATCAATGCCGAATATCTGAGGCTCCATCCATTTTGCGCTGTCAACCATCCGTCCGGCAATATGCGCGTAGCGTCCTTCGTCCGGATTGCGGAACGGGCGGTCGCCCAGACGAAAAAAGAAAAGGAAAACGGACAACCCGATTACCAACAACAAAGCTTTGCGGCCATCTGTGATCCACGCACTCATATCTTTAGCCTCTCAGCAGTTCAGTTTGAGCCATATCATCTTTTCTTTTATAGCACTTGCGCGCCCAAAACTGCCAATCTTTATAATCCGAATAGCTCATACGAAGAGCTTCCTGAGGAGCCTTTGTTGAAGAAGCGTCGGCGAAACACTCATAGCCCTCGCTCACCGTTCTGGAGAGCAGTTTCTGCCGACCGGCGCCGAAAGGATCGATCCGGACTTGTTCGCTAAAAACTCGCACCCAACTCCCATTGGCATAGGCGCTTACCGACATGCCTCCCTGAAGGATGTTCACCACCAATTCAGGTGTAAAAATCTGTATTAGATTTTCTTCGCCAGACACCCTACGCGCAATATCTCCATCCCCCTCGCGGAGCACCGAGAGCGCCCCCCGGCGAAGAAAAAAACGCGTCAGGTCATCCCCCATCACCTCCAGCACCGAATTACCGCTGAGCAACATAAGCCCGGAGAGATCCGTGCTGGTAGCAAGCTCCAAATACGATCTCTGAGGCGTCCGTATCTTATCTCCACCTTTCAATAACACCTGAGCCGACAAGGGCATCCAGCGTTCACTGCCCGAAAACTGGATCTCGGCATTTCCCGAAATGTCGATCACCTTGCAATATTCAATAGAAGCATCCGCCAGAGGCGTCCACACCAGCCATAAGCTTAGTGCCGCGATCGCCACACGACTCAAGGATAGCCTCGCGCTGCCTCAAGGGCCCGTCGGCAGTAAAAATCAATGGACCGTGTCAACCGGAACCCGGGGTCCTTAAGCTCATTTTCAGCGAGCCATCGGTACTCACGATGCTCACGCTCATGCAATTTGACCCGCTGGGAACGTGAAACTCCAAAGTAAATAAAAGCGATATGCCGATGACGCCGCGTAATCCGGTGATTATCCACATAATCCGGAGTTGGCATCGGCTTGACACCCGCGTGACCGATCTTGGGAGTAGACGCCAGTATCTTTACCCGCAGGCCGCATTCCTCATGGATCTCGCGATAAAGCGCTTGCTCAGGGTCCTCGTTGAGCTCTATATGCCCACCGATCGGAAGCCACTCATTGTACTTTTTGTGGTAGATCAAAAGGACCTTTCCGCGACACACGATAAAAGCGGAAACAACAAAATCGTAGGACTTGTGGATGTGGGGCAAGGAAAGCGGCTATATCGTTTTGAAGTTGAAATACCCAAGTACCTGGACCTGGCATTTGGAGAGGCCAACCAGACGCTCATGATTTTTTTTCATAAAACGGTTATGGTTAGCTTCCGTTTTCCAAAAATAAACTGACGCATAATGGTCTTTTTCGTTGGTCCGTAAAAGAGTGCGGCAATCCAGATAGCCCGTATGCTTGGCTGCTTCCCGCTTCCACATACGGCAATCCCGCACGTAAATCGGAACGTCCTTTTTTTTGATCTTAAAAAGGACCTTATGAATGAACACTAGGACCTAAGCAACTTCCAAGTCTTTTCGCCTATGACCCCGTCAGCCTTGAGACCCTGCGACCTTTGAAATGCCTTGATCGCTGCTTTAGACTTCTTGCCCATCTTCCCGTCGACTTGACCAGGATCAAAACCGGCCTTTGTAAGAGCACGCTGAACATCAGCCACGGTCACACCGCTCACATGAATCTTGGACGAAGTGCCTGACGACACTGAGGAGCTGAAATTGCTATCGGAAGAGCGCCTCTGCTCAAGCTGGTACTGCAAATCCTGTATCTGTTGGTCTTTGACAGAGAGTTGGCTTTGAAGCTCGGCTATTTGGGGGTTGGTTTGAACAGCTGTGTTAGAGTCGCCACGACGAGGTTTTGCCGTCGCGCATCCGGATAGAACAAAACCAGCCAATACCAGACAAATGATCGATGAAAAAAAACGGTTTCTCATTAAAAATCTCCTTATAGAAAATTGTTTTTTAGAATGCTCTAATTATACCGAGCCCACGGGATAGTGCAACAAAATTCACTTCTTTGATGTAAAATGTAGGTCCATGGATATTCTTGTATCAGCCAAACAAATCTCTAAAAGCTACTCGGGCTTTAAAGCGCTGGAGAATTTGTCTTTTTCTGTCGGGCGCGGGCAGATTGTGGGTCTCTTAGGTCCCAACGGGGCGGGCAAAACCACCGCGATTCATATATTGATGGGTATTTTATCTCCCACATCCGGTGAGGTATTAGTATTTGGTTTTTCGCCGGAACACAACCGTCATCGCATCGCGGGGCGGTTCAACTTTTCTTCGGCATACGCTCAACTACCTTCCAATCTGAAGGTCATGGAAAATCTTAAAGTATTTTCCCGTCTTTACAATGTCCCTAACGCTCGTAAGAAAATCTCGGATTTGTTGGATCTTCTGGATATGACCGCTTTGGCGGGAAGAATTACAGGCGCACTTTCGGCCGGGGAAAAAACAAGGCTCAATCTCTGCAAATGCCTCCTCAACGATCCCGAATTGCTTCTTTTGGATGAGCCCACCGCGAGCCTTGACCCTGAGATGGCTGACAATGTCCGCAAACTCTTAAAAAAAATCCAAAAAGAAAGAAACATCGGCGTCCTCTACACTTCACACAACATGCCCGAGGTCGAGGAAATCTGCGACTATATTTATTTCATCCATGAAGGGCGCATGATCGCCGAAGGA
The DNA here is from genome assembly GCA_964486835.1 of uncultured Planctomycetia bacterium. Classification (GTDB taxonomy): domain Bacteria; phylum Omnitrophota; class Gorgyraeia; order 2-02-FULL-51-18; family 2-02-FULL-51-18; genus CAMDWQ01. The sequence goes on along the minus strand of CAZAPB010000001.1, from coordinate 24,405 downwards.
ACGCCGGAAGATATCATGAGTGCCTTCGAAAGCAAGACGCTGGAGCAGGTGTTTATTAAAATAGTGCGCTCGGGAGATTTCGTCATCAAAAGACAGCTTCCATGAAACACTCACTTACCCGCATCGGAGGCATACTACTGAGGTATCTCTACCTGCACACCCGCAGTATGCCTCGCCTTTTTGAGATCTTTTTCTGGCCGGTGATGGAGCTTCTGGTCTGGGGCTTTGTGTCGGTGTATTTTCAATCTCTCTTAGCCGATCCATCCACCAAAATTGTCGCGATCCTGATAAGCGCGATGATCTTTTGGGATATTCTGTACCGTAGCCAGCAAGCCGTCAGCATGGCGGTTGTAGAGGACATCTGGACACAGAACATACTCAATATCCTGATCTCACCTCTACGCATACGCGAGTGGCTGGCCGCTACATTCATCTACGGTTTTATCAAAATATCCCTGATCACGTCGATACTATCGGCAATAGCTCTCGGCTTGTACCACTTCAATCTTTTTCACCACTTAGGCCTGTCCATGATCCCTCTTCTGGCCAATCTTCTTTTTTTTGGATGGGCGCTGGGAGTATTCACCTCGGCCCTTGTGATCCGGTGGGGTCATGCCGCCGAAGCTCTTATCTGGGGGATTCCCTACCTGGTTCAACCGCTGTCTGCTATTTATTACCCGGTGTCCGTACTTCCAACGCCTCTGCAGTATGTCGCCAAGTCAATTCCCAGCACTTACGTATTCGAAGGAATACGCGAAGTAATAAAAACCGGCGCACTGCCCTGGCCGTATTTCTGGATGGCTTTTGGGTTAAACCTTTTCTATTTTTTTCTGGCGGGGATATTTTTCGCTAGAATGTTCAAGAGCGCGCGCGATTCGGGAAAACTCGGCCGCCTGGGAATGGATTAAGATCTAGAGTGTTTTTCCCGCCTGATAATACAGGGCAAGATCGTCGTATCCGCCGATCAGATTGCCGTCCGCCAAGATCTGCGGCACCGTTTCGCGGCCCGTCATCTTGACCAGTTTCTCACGCATCGGCTCATCGTCGGTAACATCAATCTCGGTAAACTGCACATTTTTTGATTTCAAAAGATTTTTTGCGGCGGTGCAATAAGGGCAATAGTTCGTGGTGTAAATTTCTATTTTTTTTGCCATGACAGAGCTCCTTAGCCCTTCAATCCCGCGGCTTCTTTGAGCTTTTTAACCTCAGCGGGCCGCAGCTCCCTTTTTTCTCCCGGTTTCATCTCGCCCAAAGAAAGAGGGCCGTAATCAGTACGCTCAAGCTGGATCACGCGGTGCCCTATCCCCTCAAAGATGCGGCGGATCTGGCGTTTTTTACCCTCATGCAATACCACGCGCAGTGTCGTTTCTTTGGGGCTAAATTTCTCAATATCGATCTTACAGGGAGCTGTCGGACCTTCTTCAAGCATCACGCCGGCCTCAAGCTTTTTAGCCTCTTCGACGGTAACCAGGCCTCTGGCGCGCACAAAATACCTTTTTTTTACACCGAACTTGGGATGCGTCAGCCGGAAGGCCAGCTCACCGTCATTGGTCATCAAAATCAGACCCGTCGTATCGCGGTCCAACCTCCCGACCGGGAAAAGCCTCTCTGGAATATTCTTAAAAAACTCAGCGACCGTATGCTCCGCGTGAGGATCCTGCAGCGTCGTCATCACATTCTTGGGCTTATAAAAAATAAAATAGCGCATCTGCCGGTCAGCTTCGATGGAAAGTTCCTGGCCGTTGGCTATGATCTGGTCCTTTTTTGCGTCGACACGAAAACCCTTTTCGAGAACCACATTGCCATTCACCGTAACCTTGCCTTCCTCGATCAGTGAAACCACGCCACGGCGGCTAGCCAGACCAAAGCGGGCCAAAACTACCTGAAGCCTCTCAGTTCCGGGTGCGTGAGGCATTCCGCTGGTCTCTTTGCTGTTCTCAGACATTAGTCGGCCTGTCGTTTAATGCGTTTTCTTTGCAACGGGTCCAAAAGACGCTTGCGCAGTCGGATCGTTTTCGGCGTGACCTCTACCAACTCGTCCTGCCCAATGTATTCAATGGCAAGTTCCAGATTCATTTCACGCGGAGGCGTCAGAACCAGCGCGTCGTCCGAGCCGGAGGATCGCATGTTGGATAATTTCTTGGTTTTGCAGGGGCTCAGATCGAGATCTTCGTCGCGGGCATTCTGACCGATGATCATCCCCGTGTACACATCAGCTCCGGCGCCAATAAAAAGGTTTCCGCGTTCCTGGGCATTGCACAGGCCGTACGCATTGGACTCACCGGACTCGCTGGCGACCAACGAACCATGCGGCAGGATAGTAAAACCGCCTTCCTCAAGCGGACGGTATTCATCAAACACATGATGCATGATCGCGGTGCCGCGAGTTTTAGTCATCAAAGCTCCCTTGAGGCCTATCACACCGCGTGTTGAAATCTGGTATTCAAGATGCAGTTCACCGGTCGGTGTTTGCGCCATGGTCTTTAAGATCGCCTTGCGGCGTCCCACCTCTTCGATCACCGTGCCTTGATAGGCGGCCATTACGTCAATGACCAAAAATTCGAACGGTTCATTCTGCACACCATTCTTCTCGTGTAAGATCACCTGGGGCTGTGAAACCTGCATTTCAAAACCTTCGCGACGCATTGTTTCGATCAATATCGCCAGATGCAGTTCTCCCCGCCCCGACACCAGGAACGTGTCCGCACTCTCGGTCTCTTCAACGCGCAACGATACGTTGGTTTCAAGCTCCCGGAACAATCGGTCCCGTATTATCCGGGAAGTTACAAATTTTCCATCGCGTCCCGCGAATGGGCTTGTGTTAACGCCAAAAGTCATCTGTACCGTCGGTTCATCGATCTGTAGCGTAGGCAGTGGGGCCGGTCTTGTGGGATCAGTGATCGTCTCGCCGATGCCAATGTTCTCAAAACCGGCTACCGCGACAATATCTCCGGCCTCGGCACGCTCGACCTCCGAACGTTCCAACCCCGAATACGTCAGAATTGTGGTGACCTTCGAAACGATCTGGGATCCGTCACGGCGCACCAGCATCACATTATCGCCCTTTTGAATCACGCCACCGGTGATCTTGCCGATACCCATCTTTCCCTTATAGGAATCCTGCAGTAGCGATAAGACCAGGATCTGCAATGAGTCTTCATTCTTGGCTACCGGAGGCGGTACTTTGTTCAAGATCACTTCGAGAAGCGCGCTGATATTATCAGACGGTTTGGCCATATCCGTCGTGGCCGTTCCATGCAATGCCGAGGCATACACGATCGGAAAATCCAACTGCTCGGGATTTGCGTTGAGCTCACAAAAAAGATCGAACGTCCTGTTCTCGACATCCTCAATCTGAGAGTCGAGTCTGTCTACTTTATTGATCACGACGATCGCTCGCAACCCCAGCTCCAACGCTTTTCTTAGCACAAAACGTGTTTGCGGCATCGGGCCATCTTTGGCATCGATCACCAAAAGCACACCGTCCACCATGCGTAGTGTTCGTTCCACTTCGCCTCCAAAATCGGCATGGCCGGGCGTATCCACGATATTGATCTTGGTTCCCTTATAGATAACGCTGGCATTCTTGGCGCGGATCGTAATACCGCGTTCACGCTCAAGATCCATTGAATCCATGACGCGCTCGCCCATCTCCTGAATATTACGATGCACCTGCGTTTGCCGAAGAATTGCATCTACCAAAGTGGTCTTTCCATGATCGACATGCGCGATAATAGCAATATTTCTTATATTTATAATGCCCATAGGTTTATATTTTCTATTTTAAAGTTATTGACCTTTGCAGACAGACTCTGAATCCGCCCTGCGAGGCTTTTTGGCCGGTAGTCGGTTCCCCTGGGGAACAAAAAAAGACTGCGAATGAACTACATCCGCAGTCAAAAAAAAATTACTTCCATTTAAAAGGGATCGCTAACCACTTGGATTTGCTGTGTAAATAATATCAAATATCCTGAATTTGTCAAGAGGTATTGGTCCTATAGTCTCCACCATGCGCTGTGCTACTATATTGCCCATGCTAAAGCTCAAATCACTTCAACTCAGATCCAATGTCATTTCCTCCCCCATGGCCGCGTGTACAGATCTAGCTTACCGGCTTATTTCACGTGAATACGGCCTCGAATTTTGTTTTCTAGAGATGGTGGCGGCCGAATCCCTGATCCGTGAAAATGAAGCAACGGAAAATTTGATGAAAACGGTACCGGAAGACAAACCTCTTGGCGCTCAGCTTGTCGGATGCCGCGCTCAAGCCATGGGTCAAGCCGCAGCCATCGTCGAAAGCATGGGCTATGACCTTCTGGACTTGAATCTCGGCTGTCCCACTCCAAAAGTTGCCGGAAAAGGCGCGGGTTCCGCCCTGTTGACGCGACCCGATGAATGTCGCCAAATCTTCACGGCCGTGGTCAAAAATGTAAAAAAGATCCCCGTAACGGTCAAAATGCGTTTGGGTGTCGCCGACCCATCGGGTAATGAAGCCGCCCGAGTCGCCAAGATCGCCCAGGACTGCGGCGTTAGCGCCGTATCAGTCCACGGCCGGACACGCGTTCAAGGTTACTCCGGCAATGCCGACTACCATGCCATACGGCGAGTCAAGGAGGCCGTCACTATCCCCGTCATCGGCAACGGCGATGTGCTCCGAGGGGCCGACGCCCGACGCATGCTAGAGATCAGCGGATGCGACGGTGTGATGATAGGCCGCGGTGGCCTGGGCAACCCCTGGATATTCAAGAATATTGAAAACGTCATCGCCGGCAAAGGAGAGCTTCCGGATCCAACAGGAGAACAGAAAAGGAAAGCGCTCTTACGGCATCTAGAGCTGGAGTGTCTTCACCGCGATGAAAGGTCCGTCGTTTTCTATATGAGAAGAATCGCCAGTTGGTATTTCAAAGGAGTGCCCGGCGCCAGCGAATTCCGCAACAAGATCAATACGGCCCAATCGATAAAAGTAATAAAAGACCTGATCTTTGATTTTAAGATCGCGGCAGGCGCGGAAAACGGCGCGTGGTTGAAATCAGAAGCGGAGCTTAACGGGTAATCTGAAGAACCTTGTATTTGAGCAGACCCGCCGGAATCTTGATCTCGGTAAGCTCGCCCACCTTTAATCCCAGAAGTCCTTTGGCGATCGGCGAAGACACTGATATCTTACCTTCGTCAAAATCAGCCTCGTCGTGCGGCACGATCGAATAGCTAAACTCTTCCCCGTTCTTTAAGTCCTTGAGCAGAACTTTAGCGCCGATGAAAACCTGATCCTTGGGTATTTTGGATTCATCGATGATCTGAACGTTGGCGAGCCTGTTCTCGTGATCTGAAATACGCCTTTCGTTGAACGCTTGATTGTTCTTGGCGGCATCATACTCTGCGTTCTCTTTCAAGTCCCCAAATGCGCGCGCCCTAGCGATATCATCCGCGATCTCTCGGCGTTTGGTGGTTTTCAGATATTCGAGATCTTTGACTAGTTTCTCAAAACCTTCTCGGGTCATCGGAATATTTTCACTCATATTCAGGCTTTTAGCCTCCTAAATTTTTATTTATTTTATCATGAATCCGGGGGAAATAAAGGCTTTTCGGGTCTAGTCTTTCAATTCCCGTCTGAGCGATTCGACAGGCAATCCAACAGCGTTATAGAACGAGCCCTTGACCCCCTGCACGATACTCATTCGTTTAGACTGAATAGCATAGGCTCCCGCCTTGTCTAGCGGACTGACTCTTTTAAAATAACTAACGATGGCTCCCTGCTTCATCGCCTTAAGCCGGATCCCGGTCTTTTCGGCAAACACACGGCGGCTAATAATACGACCACCTGATACTTTAAGAACGGCAACTCCGCTGTACACCTGGTGCCACTGGCCTTGAAGCGCCTCAAGCGTTTTGACGGCCTCTTTCATATTACGCGGCTTGCCGATAACGCGGTTTTTAAAATAAACAATAGTATCCGCCGATAAGATCGTTCCAGAGCCAACCATCGGCACCGCCGAAAGCGCTTTCCCAAGGGCATGGGAACGAACAAGCCTGCCGGGAGCGACGCCGCGCATCACTTTTTCATGATAGTGAGGAGCCAAAACCTCAAAGGCTATGCCCAGATCTCTTAGAATCTTTTTACGCCTCGGGGATTTGGATGCCAGATAGATCATGGACGCAAACTCTCAGCGGCCGCTTTTCCGGCGATAGCGCCCGTGGACCAGGCCCATTGAAAATTGAACCCCCCGATGCGGCCGTCGGCGTCCAGAATCTCACCGGCAAAGAAAAGGCCCGGTTCTATTCTTGACCCCATGGTGGCTACCATAACCTCTTTTAAGTCGATGCCACCGGCGGTAACCTCGGCCTTCTTATAACCAATGACACCGGTTACAGCCAGTGGTGAACGTCGAAGCAATTGAACGAGTTTGTTCCTATCAGACCTTGAAAGCCTGGAGGCAACCGCCATCGGATCCAAAGCATTCTTAGTCATGAACACTTCAACAAATCTGACGGGCAGACCGAATTGATCCGTTAGAAAATGCTTCAGAGACAGGTTCGAACGGCTGTTCTTTTGAAATGCCACAATCACAGACTCATCATCAAAACCAGGAATAAAGTCGGCAAAGACCTCCGGCCTGTCTGCCGCAGAGCAACGAGCGACATGGCGGCTAATATCCAGCGCCGCCGGACCGCTAAAACCAAAATGCGTGAACAACAAGGCTCCTGTGGCGGAGGCTTCTTTTTTTCCACAGCGATAAAACGACACAGCCGATTCTAGAGACACCCCGGAAAGAGACGTCCACTGCTCATCCGCCGAAAGAAGAGGGGTTAACGCTGGAGTTGTAAAGACTATGCTATGTCCCAACTCAGCGGCAATCGCCAGGCCCGTGCCGTCGCTTCCGGTCTGCGGGTAAGAAAGTCCGCCGGTCGCCAAAATAACGCGTTTGGCCTTGTACTCGCCTTCGCTCGTCTTTAGAAGAAAACTCCCGCTGTTGCTCTTGATCTGTTCTATCTTGATTCCAGCCTTCAGCTGGACCCCGGCCTGAGTCAATTCTCTAAGCAAAGCTTCAAGGACAGTTTTTCCTGAGTTGGTTGAGGGGAAATATTTTCCTGAGGGCTCCAGCACAAGCTCGACGCCTAACTGCTCAAAAAAAAGAATAGTCTGCGCCGGTGTAAAAGCCTCAAGGACATGCTTTATATAATGAGCGGTACCGCCTTGATAGTCACCCGGCTGAACACGGCGGTTGGTAACATTACAACGAGTGCCCCCGGAAATAAGTATCTTGGTGCCAATTTTTTCGCGAGCATCAAAAAGAACAACTTTTTTGTCAGGCTCAGCTCTGCGTGCCATGATTGAAGCGATTAATCCTGCGGCACCGGCCCCGACTACCGCGATGTCGGTCAACAAGGGCGCAGTATCCTGGCTTAGGGTCATCGAAGGTCAGAGAGAAAAACGACTTTGCGCGACAGCGGCGGTGCCCCAGAATGAAAGCCGCCGGATATCGACCCAGGGCTCTCTGGAGCTGAGCATCGCAAACGTATACCGCTTGGGATTGGAAAAGTTGGTTCCCATAAAAGTGTGGCGGGAAGCAAAAGTCCAGCCGGTCTTTCCTTTGACCAAACCCGGAAATTTCCAAAGCATTTTATTGTGATTCCTCAAAAAAATCTCTTTTCCGTCACTGCCACGTATCGAGGTACGCGCAACCGCCATTAAATTATCGATGCACCGGTCTCTGGAGGCATACCACATAAGGCGGGAAAGATCATACGCTGTGGAATACTGTTTGGCGTAAACCTCTCCGTTTTTCATAGGCAGTCCTGAGGCATTCACAAAAAATGTATTCCTCATGCCAAACTTCCGGGCCTTTTCGTTCATCAGCTTCACAAATAAAACCTCGTCTCCCGCAACCGCCTCCGCCAATGCCACCGCGGCATCATTGGATGAGGATACCAGCGCCGCGGTCAGCAGGTCCTTAACCGAGTAACAAGCGCCCGCGCTCAAACCCGCTTTACTGGGCGCCATATTGACCGCATTTCTGCCGATACGCACTCTCGCTTGAAGGGAAAGTTTTTCGATAGCGATAAGCGCGGTCATGACCTTGGTTGTAGAGGCCGGCGGCAGACGCAAGTGAGGGTTTTTGGAAAAAAGAATATCGCCCGTATTGGCGTCCATGATCACCGCAGAACGTGCCGATAGCACACTGGCCCGGGATGATCCAGCCCAGACCTCAGAAGAATATGAGAAAGATACCGCCGCGGCCAACACAACGGAAAGAAAACGCGTTCTTCGCATGTGTTGGGGGACTTTTAGAACCGTGTACTCACATTCGGATCACCGCTGTCATTAAAACCCATCGCGGTCGATCCGTCGTTATAAAACACAGGTCGTTCTTCATTCTTATTCATCCAGCTATCAATTGACCGGACTTCGGGATCGTTGCTGGAAACTTGCGCATTAGGCCCTTTCCCTTGGATAGAGCCAGAAGAGGTATCAGCAGCCGCGGATGAAACAAAGATAAAAAAGAAAAGCACCAAAACAGCGCTGGCAGCTTTATTCCTAAGATTCACCATTCGCCCACTCCCCTGCTCGTCGATTAGAAGGTGTATTTTTCCAAAACGGTCTCGAGTGAACGCCCACGACTGGTGAGTCTCATGCTCAGAAACACTGATAAAATTGTGGATACTCATATGCGCCTTGAACTCAAGCTTGTTGAGCGAACGGTGAGTGGCCACAATATCTAAAAGCGGCTGACAACATCGCCTTCCTTGATTTCGCCTCGGGTCCAACGCGGCAACACCACAGCAGCAGAGACGTTCTTCTCAGTCTTTTGCACCACGGCCCTGCCGATCATCTTTTTATTGCGAAGAATATTGACGACCATATTCGGGGTCATTCCATCTTCTTTCCCGGCATTGATCACAATAAAACCATAGAGAGAGTCCACATGCTGAACCAGAGCGGCTTTACCAGACATTTTTTGTACCACGATCTTTCCGAGATCAACCGTATCCATATCCGCGGTCCAGTCAATCCCTCCGCCGGAATTTAAATCGTTCTCTTTTTCATCGGCAACCTCTGGCTGATTACCCTCAAATTCTTTGAGCTTAGCGGTCAATGCGGTCTTTTCTTTTTCCAAAGTCTGAGCTCTGCGGGCAAACTCCGCTATCTTCTTTTCCCCATCCTCAATGTCTTTGCGAAGCGTTACACTCTCTTCGCTCAAAGCATCGAGCTTTTCAGCTTGAGACTTGATCGTCACGTCAGAATCCTTCATCGAGGCCTCAAGGCTGGCGACCTTATAATTAAGGCGACTTTCAATCTCGTTGCGCTGAGCAGTCACTCGCTTAATCTGCTCCTGAATCTCCGCGAGCTCAACAATTTTAGCAGAGAGCTCCGTTTCTTTCTTAATCCTCAAACTTTTTTGTTTTTGCGCATCTGAGTAAAGCATGTAGGATGTCAGCGCGAAAATGACCGTCACGACAACAACGAAAAAAATATTCCAAGTTTTTTTTACCATAGATTTTCAGTCTTCCTTATGCCTGGACTATAAAACTAGATAACAGCAATGCCCTACAACTCACTGCACATAATATCATTCTATGTGATACCAAATACACAAAAATAATATATTAATTCGTCTGAAAAAACTCTTGACCTGTTACGGTAATAAGTCTGCATCCATAGGTACCGCTAGTAGGCACCGAGTCCGGCACGCCTGCCGCCACATAGGCATAATCATCGCGGAGCGTAGTTTTAACCTGTTGACACACCGAATAATTATTGATTATAAAATTGTACTTCGGCGCGGCCAAGCTGCCTATGTTTGCCCAAGTTGTAAGAGGTCCGCCGGAATCCAAAGTAAGATAGTTAGTCCTCATTCTTTCTTGCGCATCGACCATGCCTGCGCGCGCACGATAGAGCGCTAGCTCTCGGCCAGAACTCAGCATGCGAACTACCTTGAACGTGTGAAAAGAAAGAGAGCTGATAGGGCCCATTCCAAACTTCGCAGATGCGCCAGGCATATACACCACAGCGGCCATAGAAGACATCATAATAATAACCAACATGGCCACTATCAAAGCCACACCATTTTGACTTCTTAGAGATCTGCAGGATTTCATTTTTTAGTTTTTCGCCATACAGCCAATCGCCACACTAGTGTCGTAAGCTACTTCTCTAATAGGTGTTCCTATTAGCGCCACAAGCTTTACATTGACAACTGTGGGGTTTCCAGCACCTGTTACGTTTGTTAAAAAAAAGCCTGAGCCGCTGCCGCTCTTGATTACAAGACCAGCCGCGACCTGATTACTGCCATGCTCAGCATCGCTGGGAACAACATCTCCGGCCTGCGCTACATCCCAGCTCCAATAAATTCTGTTTGAGTCTATCCCTGTCCTACCGTTTGAGTCTATCCTATATTTTACCCAAGTGTCATCACCCTTGACTCCCGGTGTTCCATTGCAGATGATTGAATTCTGTGGATAATCAACCCTTAGTTTGATCTGCTGATGGTCAACCGAAATCTCAGCCTCGTGTGCCACACTGATTTTCCGCGTTATTGATTGATACCCATAAAAAATATCTGCGTTGTCAGCATTCTTCTTTAAATCCTCAAATACTCTCAAGACAGCAATATACGCGGTTGTGCAGGAAAAAAAAACTACACCAAGCAACACGCTCACAATCAAGATTTCCGTCAGAGTAAAACCTTTTTTGTTCTTGAATAGCGCTAGTCTGGCCATGAGACAGTCACCTTAACGCGACGATATCGTTCGACGCCGATATTATTGTTAATTTTCTCGACGATATAGCTTCGCGTATAAGTTATACCGTCGAGCGTTACCGCATCTGTGTAGTTGCTTTTTAATGCATCACCGACGGTTCCTCCAACTCTCAATGGGTGAAAATTAGTGCTGACGTCACCCCACCAGTCTCCGCGTATCGCCTCATACAATTGTTCCATCTTCTGCCTGGCAAGGTCCATAGCTACAGTCGGCTGAGGCTTGAGCAACCGCAGGGACGTCATCACCGTTGCATAAACACAGACTACCATCGTAACAAGTAGCATTGTTGCCACCATCAGCTCCATAAGCGAAAATCCTCGCTCGTCGCTGACGGAAAGCCCTCTACAGAGCCTTGTATTTTTTCTTTTTTTTTTCAAGCCTTATTTTAAGATCATCATTCTTGATCTTGAGCCCTTTGAGCGCCGCCAATAAAAATCCATTGGCATCAGAAATATCCACGGCATTTTTTTCAATAGTCAACAGTTCTGCGGGAGAATCCTCGGCGATCAATCCCACTCTAGGCATTGTTTCAGCGGGATCGGCTTTTAAACGAAAGCGGTACACGGGGGTGTGTGAAATTTTTTGCAAAGCATCGGCATATTGCTTGGGTGAAAAAGGTGTGATGTCTTTTTTGAACTCCCGTGAGCTAAATACACAAAAATCACCCCTGGCCAGCTGTGCTCTGGTATTTGGGGTACCCACTTGCAGAAAAAGGGACTCAGCACGTGTCACCGTAGGATCGGGTTTCCTCGTGCCAATAAGAACTGTGTTCATGAGCCCCTCTGTGGATACCGCTCGATCTACCATTTTCTGACCCAGACGCACGTAATAACCATCTATCCTTAACGCCGCCCAATGTTGTGCGGCCGTAATATCACCGGGTGGCACCGTAAAATCATTGGGCAATTTGTCGGCCCTGAACCACTTGCCGTAAAACATACCTTTCTTCTGCAATACCCCAGGGGTCCTTGTGGTATCAGTGTAGCCGCGTATGCGTCCGTAAAGGCGACGAATGGCACCTTGATATAAGCAACCGCTTGACGTATAATCCACCGCATATAGATTTTGGCCCGCCAAAACGGCATTCGCTTTAAATCGGGCTGTTCCCCTGCGGGTAAACGGTTGAGTATTGGTGGCAGAGTTAGTGTCCTTCCTGTCTTCGGTATCGTCACTACCTACCATGACTTTACTCGTTGCCCCGCTGATGCCATTGGAAACACGAAGTCCGTCCTTACCGTATGGCCCAAACCCGGGATTGATCCTGACCAGTCCATTGGTGACGGTCACATTCCCATTGCTGGTCAAATTACCGAAAATATCGGTTTTGCTGGGAATGGCGGAGCTGTCGTCGATTGCATATGGATCAGCTGCAGCTGGTGTTTGCGGCCGCGGATACTGAGTGCCTACCACCAATTTACCTCGAACAATCGCATTCTGATATTCACCGTATGGAACCGGATAATAAGCTTTTAAGACAATATTCGCGAAAGAATCTTTGCCGGAGTAGAGCGCAATGAGCGCCATCACAAGCAGTATATTTATCGTGACGCGTTTTGAGAAGCGCATTGTTTTAGCTTTTCGATTCGTTTGGCGATGCCGTCATTTTCCATTTTTACCGCTTTGAGCGATGCCAACAGCAAACCGCCCTCATCCTGCAAACTGATCGCGATTCCATCCTCAGTCACGATTTCCCTTGGAGCCTCTTCAGTGACAAATCCGGTATGAAGCTTACTGTCAACGGATTCTCCTTTATAATGATAACCAACCAAGTTTGCGCCAGCCAGCAAACACAAATAACCCTGATAATCAGCAAGAGTTAAAGGCTTGATGTCCTGCTTATAATCACGTGATGAAAAAGCGGCAAAGGACCAACCACGGCACTGCGGTGTGTAGCTGGGGGCAGTCACATAAGGGGGCGCGTACACAACAGGATTAGGCTCACCAACCACCAAAACTGCGTTGGAAGCAACCCGTGGGTTTGGGCCTGTTGTAGCGCTATTGTAATAACCGCGTATCACAACCTGCCCGTATCCGCCGCCGGCGGTTACCCCTGAGGCAGATTTGTTGATCGACTGAAACAGTACCGGTGCTCCGTCAAGATGAGTGGTTGTCCAATAATAGGTGTACGGTTTGCTCAAGCTATTATTGCCCACCCCTCCAAAAGACGCCAAGTTAAGCGGATTTGCTACTGTTTGAATCGTAGAATCAGGGGCGTTGAACTGGGCCCTCATCTCCACCCAAGGCTTGGTATAATCCACAGTGTTCTCGTGTCCCGCAATAACCAACGATTTTATATCGCTTTGGTCAAGAGCCGTTATCCCGGCACCAAAACCGTTATTAGGCCGCACCTCCAAGGTGGCTCCAGGACTGCTAGTTCCGATCCCCACACGATTATTGACACTATCAATATAAAACAGAGATTGCGCGCTTGCGTCCAAAACATTGAAATCACCGTTTATCATCAGATTTCCGCCGCTAGGCGTGCCGCTCTGCCACGGGTGAAGACCATTATTTCTTACGTATAGAACAGTCGCGGGGTCTGCGGTCGTATTGCCCCCATTAAAAACGACGTTGGTCGCGGGAGCGCCTGCTACACCAATACGAAAGGTCGTTAGTGACTTCAAAGCTTTATAATAGCCATACGGCGCCGCAAAACACGCATAAAGCTCAACCTGGGCCGCTGAGAGGGCCGCGCAAAAAACAAGATTGAAAATTAGTAAACCAGCCACTGGCATAGCGGCCGAGAAAATTCTTTTCATATTTTCCCCAAAGCAGAACCGCCGTTAACGCGAATCTCCAGCTCCGCGATCTGCTTTTCGAGAGCTATGTTTTGCTCATTCAAGGCCCGGATACCGGCGACTAAAAATCCAATGACGCTCATGCTGTCCACCCCTTTGCCATCGGCGGTGACTATCTCTTGTGGAGCTTCCTCCGCCAACACACCCATACGAAGACGATCCAATTCTTTGGCTCCTTTGTAGCGATACCTCACAACATTAAGATCGCTGATCTTTAAAAAAATACCGTTAATATCTTTAGTGGTGAATGGCGTGATATCCTTCTTGTATTCCCGCGAGCTCCAACCTGCCCAGCGGTGGCCCACAGCATACAATCCACTGCCCGCGCCGGAGGGATTGCCGATTTGAAGTTTATATTGGGGGTTCGTGGTAGCAATGCCTACATTCCCTGAGGAAAATTCAACATCGTTGCTAAAAGCCGGATCACTTCCTATGCAATTGATCACTATGTGCGGGCTACCATTAATGCGGCATACGCTCCGGGGATCATTCCAACCTCCCGGATAGTTAGTAACATCAGCACTATTCTGGCCTGAGTACGCCCCCATGCGCACAGCAAAATCATCAAATGTGCCGCTGGCAACGCCATCAGCGTTGGCATCGTCAGTTGGTCCAAAATACAATAATGTATCCTGATCAACCGATGAATCGGCCAGCGATGGCGAAGCGCGGAACATCCCCGCGAATATATCGCCGTTGACCTCAAACTCCGCCCGAGGCAGTCCATTCTGCAAAACGGCAATATTAATACCAAACCAATAATTCTGGCCAACAGTGTTAGCGTAATTCGCCAATGTCTTACTATCCACGTTGAAGGTGTCATCCACCTGAAAAACGCCTTTAACCACCGACACATTGCCATGAATGGTCGCTATCGCCGTAGCGGTCGTCGACTCTCCGACAGTCATCGTATCGCGGACCATCATCTCCTGATAATCCCCGAATGGCGACACATATTCTGTGGACAAATTAATTTTCTCTGCCTGCGGTACAGCCCAACCGTAATCCGTATGGCCTAAAACAAAAAAGAACAATATAATTAACAAACCACGGCGGCGCATAAGACAAAATTTCATTTTCTAATAACTTCCCGTCTCAACTATTGATGGAGTAGCGGTATCAGCACTCCCTGCGTATGTCAATGTAAAAATTTTAGCTCCAGCATTATTTCTTTTTGCTGTCGCGGTAAATCCCGCTAGACTACCTGAGAGTGTATTCGAAAAAAGTTCAATTGTATAATATTGAGAGCTTATTTCGATATTAAGGTTGTTGTTGATTAAGGCAATATTTGTCACCGGTGTGGCGCTGTATGGATAACAGTAGTCGTTATTCAACCGATAAACTTTTTCAGCCATGTAGATTGTGTAAAGATTGGCCTTGGCTTCATTTGAACGCGATGCCTCGATTGTTGAAGAATACAAAGGAATCGCTAGTCCAACCATCGTACTCATAACTGCTATCGCAATCATGATCTCCATAAGCGTAAAACCAAATTCTGTTCGATGGTTTTTCATGCTAACTTTCATCCGCGTATAGACGACTAACTCGCCAATCTATTAAATATATTAGTTAATTACGTTCGAACGCTACTATGCACTCATCTATAAACCCTTTCCCGTGCTTCTTTTCTGTTCTATTTCAAGAAGCACAATTTTATCCCTCAAGCAATATAACCTTAACGTGCCCTAGCCCCCTTAACTTATTATAGATTCCCACCAATCGCACCCGCCTGATCAATTGTTACTGTGCTTCCAGTGATTACTCCAGTGGAACCGGTTGCCGTAGCAAGAAACGTACCAACACCCGCAGCAACGGAATAAGTAAAATGCGGCGTACCAGCTACTACAGTTGGGTCAAATTCAATATCCGTATAACTTGTAGAATACGACCTCGAGCCTGTCTGCATAGAATAGTACCTAACCTGCGCATTACGTAAACCATTGAGTATATTAAAAGCCTCAGCTTTATACGTTTTTTTACCTGACTGCGAATAGATAGGTATAGCCAAACTAACAATAATTGCTAAAACCACCAGCACAATAAGTACTTCCATTAATGTAAAACCTTGACGATGCTTATTTATCATTCATCACCTCATTAAAAACTTATGATTGCTTCTCAGCTTGCCATTAATATCCTTTTACGTTAACAGCACCTCTAACTTATTATAGATTCCCACCAATCGCACCCGCCTGATCAATTGTTACTGTGCTTCCAGTGATTACTCCAGTGGAACCGGTTGCCGTAGCAAGAAACGTACCAACACCCGCAGCAACGGAATAAGTAAAATGCGGCGTACCAGCTACTACAGTTGGGTCAAATTCAATATCCGTATAACTTGTAGAATACGACCTCGAGCCTGTCTGCATAGAATAGTACCTAACCTGCGCATTACGTAAACCATTGAGTATATTAAAAGCCTCAGCTTTATACGTTTTTTTACCTGACTGCGAATAGATAGGTATAGCCAAACTAACAATAATTGCTAAAACCACCAGCACAATAAGTACTTCCATTAATGTAAAACCTTTAAGATTTCTCAATCTATTTATACCGTTCATCTTATTCTCCTTATGTTAATTGTTTACTATCAACCCAATTAAATAATAGCAGTATTTTGACTAAAAATCAATAGTATGACGAAATATTATTTCTTTCCTCCTTTGCTTTGCTAGAATTTAGTAACAATTATTATTTAATTACACTGCTCAATGATATGATTGGAAGAAACATAGCAATGATAAGCACCCCGACGATGCCTCCCACAACCAACACAATAAGGGGTTCAATCATGACCGAAAGCCTAGATACAAAAATGTCAATGCGGCCCTGGTAGTATTCAGCAACCTTTTTGATCATGGGGGCCAACTGCCCGCTTTCCTCTCCCACCATGATCATGTGCGTAACCATCACGGGAAAAAGACCGCTCTGCTCTATGGAGGCTGACAAGCTTTTTCCCTGTTGAATATCATGCATTACGTTCCTCAGTGCGTTCTCATAAAGGTAATTGCCCGATATCTTGGCTGATATCTCAAGGGCTTGCAAAAGGTTCACTCCGCTTTGGATCAGAGCCGACATATTCAAAGCGATGCGTACAAGAATGATATCCTTAACCAAAACAGAAAAAAGTGGGAGCCTTATAAGAACGTCATCCTTCAACCTGCTTCCTTCCTGAGTACGTAAATAATTGCGGAGAAAATATCCTACGACTACGAGCAGGAATACAGTATACGGCCCAAATTTAAGGAAAAACGAGCTGATGTCAATAAGAGCCTGCGTTAGAGGAGGCAGTTTTGCGTTAAAACTAGCGAAAAGTTTGGCAAACACGGGAATTAGCACCGTCATAAAAACGATGATCGCGCCAAACGCCGTCAACATAATCATCCCCGGATAAATCAGTGAGGAAATAATTTTGCTTTTTAAATTGATGCTTGCTTCGACGTATGCCGCCAGCTGATTAAGCACTAAAGGCAAGAGACCACCTGCCTCACCTGCTTCTATAAGATGAACCCATATTTGGGGAAATGTCGTCGGATGCTTAGCGATGGCGTCACTGAAAGTACAGCCCGCTTTAATGTCATCTACAACAACCTTGAGCACCTCCTTTAAGTAAGAACTTTCTATCTGCGCCGAAAGAATATCAAGCGCTCTGATCAATGGCACACCTGCATCCAAAAGAATCGCAGTCTGGCGTATTAAAAACAACAGATCTCCCGGCTTAACCTGCCGATGAATTTTTATCTTATTTTGACCCCCTATTATCTCCACGGGTTGACCGCTGACAAGAGCAAGCTTAGAAATAACCAGATTGCGCCCCTGGAGAATTCTGATCGCCGCATATTCATTATCGGCATCCTGCTTGCCTTGCACAAGTCTACCCGTCGCGCCATCGCGAGCGCTGAATAAAAAAGTGGCCATTATTGCATTTTGCCGAATTTAGTCACTGGATAATACCACTCTCATCATCTCTTGCAGGGAAGTCTCTCCGTCAGCTACTTTTTTAAGACAGTTTTCTTCCAGGGTGGACATGCCGTTGCGCCTGGCTTCCTCCCTTATTTCGGCCACACCCGCTCTTTTGAGAATCATGCGCGCAATCTCTTCCGTGTTGTTCATCATTTCAAAGATTGCCCTGCGCCCTGCATACCCGGTATTATTGCATGCTTCACAGCCCTTGGGACGATACAACCGTTCTATGGGAGCCGCGCCTTTGAGCTTGAGCTGACTTGGTAGATCCGCCGCGAGAGGTTTATATGATTCTTTACACTTGGGGCAAAGCTTGCGGATCAAGCGCTGGGCAACAACCATCAAAAGAGACGAGCTGACAAAAAAAGGCTCAATGCCAATATCTACCAGCCGGCTCAGAGCTGTGGGCGCATCATTAGTATGCAGAGTACTGAAGACCAAGTGCCCGGTAAGCGCCGCGCGAACACAAATTTGCGCTGTTTCCAGATCTCGGATCTCACCTACCAGCATAACATCGGGATCCTGTCGAAGAAAGGCGCGCAACCCGCTAGCGAATGTCAGTCCGATACCGGGCTTCACTTGAACCTGATTGATGCCGTGTAGCTGGTATTCGACAGGATCCTCAATTGTCGTAATATTCAAAGCTTCCCCCTTAATCTCATTGAGAGCCGAATAAAGGGTTGTTGTCTTTCCACTGCCGGTCGGGCCCGTGATAAGAATCATGCCATAAGGTTTGCGAATACATTGAGTGAAAATATCTTTTTCTCTTTCGGTAAAACCCATGGTCTTTAAGTCAAGAGCAACTGCGGATCTGTCCAATATACGCAGAACAACCTTTTCGCCGTGAATGGTTGGAATCGTTGAAACGCGAAAATCAATCAAACGGTTCTCGATCGTGGCACGGAAACTGCTGTCCTGAGGAAGGCGTTTCTCGGCGATATCCATCTTGCAAAGAATCTTGATACGCGAAGTTAAAGGCAGGATCATCGATTTGTCCGGTGCCGGTATCTCTCTCAAGACGCCATCAATGCGGAAACGTATACTGAGCTTATCTTCAAAAGGCTCCAAGTGAATATCACTGGCGCGCTTCTTGATCGCCTCACGGATTAGCAGGTCGGTCAGCTTGACGACAGGTGCTTTCTCAGCGCTGGCTACCAAATCGTCCAAAGACAACCGATCATCCGTCTCATCGTCGGCTACCAAACCCGCCGACAAATAGGAGGATTGAATCACACTTTTAAGCATCCCGCCTTCCCCATAAAATTTGCTTATCGCTTCATCAATATCACCTCTGGAAGCAATAACCCTCTGAATCTCGCATCCGGTGATCTTATGGAGATTATCTAAAAGTACAACATCCAAGGGGTCCATAATAGCAACTTTGAGACGGTCGCCGCCTTCGATCAAAAGTGGTAACACGGTATTGCGGCGGGCGAATTCTTCGGGAATAATCTTAACCAGGCTCTGGTCGGGAGCTGGAAGTAGATTTCCCTTCTCTTTTGACGCGTAGGGAATATTCAGCTGCTTGCTCAACGTCACAACAAGGATTTTTTCGGAAATCGCTCCGGCTTTGACAAGAAGCACGCCAAGCGCTTCATTAGCCCCTTTTCTTTGAAGCGCCAGAGCAGCGCTAAGCTGCTCCTGCGTGATGAGGCCATCTTTTAGAAGAATCTCGCCCAGTCTTAGCGGTGGATTGCCCATCAAAAAGCTCCTTCTTGCTTTTTAGTCAGACTCATCTTTTGCATAGGGCTACTTAACCGGTTTTGCCTCAAACTTCTTTAGGTCAGGGTTAATCGCCTGGCTCATCGCTTTTTCTGTAGCGGGAGTTACGATGGTTCTAGCATTTTTTATCATCATCTGCTTATCCTCCTCATAAAACGGCTGGTTTTCAACTTCAGCATTTCCCAATGAGGACATGATTCTTTTGTATTCATTCTCTTTGAACTGATCAACGAGTTTCTTTGCTTCGACATCCCGCGTCAAAGCCGTAGCGCTAGGGACTGCCATGCTATCGTAACCATTCACAATGTGCGGCGTAATGAATATGATGAGCTCCGTGTCCGTCGTGCTCGTGTGCTCATACTGGAACGCTTTTCCTACTAAAGGCAGCCCACTCAAAACAGGTACTTTTTTTGTCGTTTTGAGGTTGTTGCTACTTACCAGACCACCAAGAACCAACGTTTCATTATTTTTAACTCTTGCCATGGTACGAATGGATCGAGTCGTCGGATCTAAAAAGTCAGCCGGGAAAAAAGAAGACGGGGCAACTGTCGTAAAAGAAGGCTCGAGAAAAAGACCTACAGTCCCGTCATCGTTAATCTGCGGAGTTATCTTAAGGATCACACCAACAGGGGTTCTCTCGGCGCCGCCGGTCTGAAGCGTAGTGATAGCGCCTCCGCTTGACATCACATCTAGCTTGGCAGTAGCGGTATTGGTCACCAGACGAATATTGGCGGCTTCATTGTTCAGCGTCAGAACACGCGGTCGCGCTAATATTTTTGTATCATTAAGTGTTGTCAAATAGTGCAGAACTGCCTGCAAATTTTCAGCACTGAGCGTCCCAAGCGTTAAAGTCGATGGGTCGGTAACTTGGCTAGCTTCGACCCCCTTGAATCTTTTCCAAATATGCTCATCAAACGGCCAAGCGGCGGTCCGAGACCCGCCTTGAAACGACGCCAACGCTCCATTGTTACCGCCCCATTCGATGCCCTGGTCATCCAATACATTCTTTTGGACTTCCATCAGATGCACCTGGAGCATAACCTGTCTTGGGGCTACATCGATTTGAGCGATCACCTTCTCGACCTGATTGAGCTTATCGATAGTATCCGTGACGATCAAACAGTTACTAGCCAAATCCACGGCTACTTTTCCATTATCAGACAGAAGACTCGCCACTAGCTGATCAATTCCTTTCTCAAGAACGACCGTAGCCCCCTTTTTATTCTCGTCCCCTTTCTTGTTCCCGCTATCCGTCCCTCCAGCCGCTGCCTCGCCAACCGTAGTACCAAAACTCATTATCGATTCTGAGCTCCTGAGCTGTTTGATTGTCGCATCACCACCCACATCCAAAGGTGACGTTGAAGCGCGCAAATACTTAAGCCGGATAACCCGCGTCTGAAGAGTGACAGCATCTTGGGAGGCGGTGGGCGCAGAGATCATGTAGACATTAGCGCCTTTTTTTTCAAAAACCAAACCATTGGCGGTAACAATACTTTCCAGGGCCTCACCGGCAGGTACATGATCAAAATAGACGGTAACCTGCTTTTGCTCGACATCGGAGCTTGTGACAAAATTCAAACCCGACTGTTGGGAAAGCACCTTTAAGACATCCTTTAGGGCCGCGCCTTCGAATTCCATTGAAACAATGGCAGAATCAGCTCCGCCAGTAAGCTCATCAGAAGAATAGGCGCTTGGAATATACCCCGTGGCTGAAATCAAAAAAAAAGCCGCTAATAAAATAACTGTAGCGGCAAATCTTCTTTTCTTCATGAACTTGCCCCCCTCTTAAAAAGCAAAAATATCTCCTCGTTGTCACCCGTACGCATTTTGACGCCTTCTTTTTTAATGTCAATCACTTCAGCGCCCCTCACTTTATCACCTATTTTGACTACCTGGCCGTTAATCAGCGCTTGAGGGTTTCCAGCGCTCCAAAACACTCCCTTCAAAACCAGTTTGCTCGAAGGCGTATCCTCTGTCTTCGGCGCGCTCTTCTCTGTGTTTTTCGAGAACGGATCCCGGAATAGCCGGCCGGCGTATTCCACAGCCATCACAGATTCACCTGTCAACAACTCTGCCAGCAGAATAGCTAAAAAGGTTAAATAAATAGGCCGTTTTATATTGATTATATTCCAATAAAGCATCCTATGTCCTCACAGTAAAAATACACAGAGTTATTATCATACGAAGTCCTTTTGTTGCATTTTCACCGCGCTCTGCGGAAAAGTCACTTATCTTGATAAGTCGTTCCGAGTTCTCAATGCTACTGATAAAATCACCTAATTGATGATAAGTGCCTCGTGCTTCAATCCTCAGAGTTATCCGCCGAAAATCCAAATTCGGTATATCAGGCCCTGGAGACGCGGATATAATAGTCAGGCCGCAATCTGTCGCTAGACGATTGGACTCATCGATAAGCCAGGATATCAGCTGCGTCTCCGAGAGAACATTCTTGTAGTCCACGAATCTTCTCTGCAAGGCATCTAGATTTTCAACCGCTGTCTTCGTTTGCGCTATTTTGACCATATTAGCTTGATGTGACTTGATCTGAACATTCATCGGTTTTACAAAAGAATTCCAGCAAATGAACGCCCCCCCGAAAAATATAACAAATGAGAAAAAAATAAGGTTATCGGTTGTTTTCTTTGAAAGAGAACCTATCATTGAGTCTTCTCCGGGGCCTGCGTTGTGCAATTGATTACAAACCGGGTCAATAGCCTGTCATTCTCAGGTTGGTTTTGTGCGGACACGATCCTCACGTCATCAAAACCTTTCATAAATTCCTTATCCTGAGAAAGAGTGGCAACGAGTTGATTCAGCTCCGTCAGCTCGACTCCCCCCGCATGAGAAACAATGATACCCTCCAGCGATAGCGTGCACCTTCCTTTACCACTTGATCCCTCACGCTCATCATAAAAAAGGGCTGACAACGAAACCTCGGGTGGAAGCGTCTTAGCCAGCGAATTCATTTTCTGGGTGAAATAGACCCGGTGCTGAACAAGATTGGACAAAAAATTAATCTGGCCGCTAAGATTCGTGGCTTTGGCATTGACCTCCTCAGCCGACAAGGCGGATAGGCCTTGCGTCGATTGCGACTGCCGTGTGAAATTGCCTCTGACAGCAAGCAATTTGCTGTAAACACCGTAATAAACAATCATGCCAAAAATCGCCACAAATATCACCTCACAAATAACTGCTTTTTTTAAAAAATCATTCTCATCGACAACCGTGCGTGCAGTCGCAATATTGGCGGGGCGCACATCACCCTTTGGATTAAGGTTAAGGCGCATTCCCCTCGCGCGCGGAATTCCTCTCATCGCCAAACCAATAGCCGTGGTCAGTCCGCCGGAGTAACTCTGATTGGCAGGAAAATATCCCATAGGGTTACCAACTCTCACGGGAATACCCAGTTCAACTTCAAGCATGGAATCCCATTGTTTGTATGCCCCCTTGAGGTCAGCCCCGAGAACAATCCTGGCTAGGTTTTCATTCTTAAAGGTCTTGGAGAAATAATTCAACGAAAGCCTGACTTCAGACACACATGCTTTAAAATCGTTTTCCGTCACATCTCCGATAGCCGCGGGCTTGAAGTATATGTGATCGCGCGTCATCACAATAAGGCCGTTCTTGACGATAAAAATATTGATAAAACCGTTTTTGTCGATATCCAGTACGGCAAACGCCTCATTGAGGGCTTTAGTTTCCACCGGATAAAACGCTCGCGTTAAAGCCATGGACGCAGACTCAATCGCCCTGACTCTGAGACCCGCCCCCCTAACAATCGAGCTCAACCTGTTCACGGCTTCTTTTTTAGCGGCAAAGAACGTAACTTTCATCCTGTTCTGGGCTTTATCTATTTGCAACGAATAGTCAAAATAAAGCTCACGAATATCAAAGGGCAGATATTTTTGCGCTTCAAAACGAACAGAATTCCGCCGTTCCGCCAACCGCAGAATCGGCATTTCAAAATACCGGATCATGGATTCTTTTTCGGTGAGTGCCACAATAACATCTTTGTGCCTAATAGATTCGCGGTTGAGCATTTCAAGGATAGCGCGGGATACAGCCTCATCGTCCGGCGTCGGATTAACCTGGGTCAGCACCACTTCTGACTGTCCCGCATGTGAAATCTTACTCTCTCCAAATTGGCAGCTTAGCTCAGCAACATATATGCGCTTGCCTTCAATATACAATCCCACTGTATTACTACTTATGAAGTTATTTATCAACACGACTACTTTCTCATTATTTTGGATGAATCATAGCACTGACACACCCTCTGCCTATTGCTTCCGAGCTGAATATTGCACAATATATAGTTATCTATTCTATAGTCATTGGCTAAAAAGCACAAGAAAGAAAATGAAACCTTATCAAATTTTACTCAGATATAAATTATTTTTTTGCGGTACGGCTTGAACCACTGCTTAAATCTGTGCTACTATATTTTAAAATGAGACCATGGCACCTATTTTAGATAAAATTTGTTCGGTTTGCGGCGGGCGAGACTCTGTCGAAATCGAAACAGTTACGAATGTGATGCCCCAGCCTGACGAAATGTTCCCCGTACTGCTCTGCAAAAAACATAAGAAAAGCTTGCAAGATAAGACTCTCGACATCACACTCGGCGCCGGCGAAAAATTAGTATTCGTTCTGAAAAAGAAAACTTCCTGACCGGCGGCTATCTACCTCCCAAATAAGCGTGCTTGACTGTGGGATTGTCCCTTAGGTCGGCGGCGGCTCCCTCCATTACGATTTGGCCGGTTTCCATAACATACGCCCGATGCGCGATCTTGAGCGCCATGTGGGCGTTCTGTTCTACCAGGAGAATGGTCTTCCCTTGTTGGTTGATTTTTTGAATCATGCTAAAGATGGCCGCCACCAGAATCGGCGCAAGTCCGAGCGATGGTTCATCCAACAAGAGAACTGACGGCCGCGACATCAGCGCGCGGCCGATCGCAAGCATTTGCTGCTCTCCCCCGGAAAGCGTTCCCGCCTTCTGGCACTTTCTTTTTTTCAGGATTGGGAAAATATGGAAAATATCTTCAAGATCACCTTTGACGGCGGCCGCATCGGAGCGCAAGTATGCGCCGAACTGGAGATTCTCCAGTACATTCAATTTCTGAAATATCTTCTTATGTTTATTCTTTACCTGCAATATCTAAGC